>JABLXY010000004.1:0-40000 GCA_013177795.1 Syntrophaceae bacterium
AAGGGCCCTGAACCATCAAAACCTGCCCGACAGACCGTGCGCGGATAGACGTTACGGATATTTTGTTGTCAAAGAACGGGTAAACAACTCGTCCCTCGTCCCTTCTTGACTGTTGCGACACAGCCTCCCGGCGGAGAGGGGGTTCATCAGGAAGAATGATCAATCACAGTTCTCGGCGCTGAGCTGGCAGGCCTTCTCCTTCGTCTTCTCCCGCAGCCGCGCCTCCCGTCGCGCCTGTGCCTCGCGGTTGCGGCGCTCCTCTTCCGGTGTCTCGAGGATGAGGGGCGGTATGGCCGTGGGCCTGCCCTGCTCGTCGAGGGCCACGAAAGTCATGTAGGCCGAGACGGTGTGGCGGACCTTGCCGGTGAGCAGATTCTCCGACTCGACGCGGACGCCGACCTCCATGGAGCTCCTTCCCGTGAAGTTGAGGCTCGCCCTCAGGGTGACGAGGTCGCCGATGAAGACGGGGTTGTGGAAATCGAGGCGGTCGATGGACGCCGTCACGCAGTTGGCCCGCGCGTGCTTCACGGCGGCCGCACCCGCCGCCGTGTCGATGAGCTTCATGATCACCCCGCCGTGGACGTTCCCGGCGGGGTTGGCGTCCTGCGGATTCATGACCTGCGCCAGCACGACGCAGCTTTCCCGGACGGTTTTCCCTTTCACGGCTCTTTCTCTCCTTGGATGCTGTCTGCCGGGGCGACGCTCCGTGCCTGTCTCAAAGCATGGAGCGGCCGCCTGCGTAGCGCCTGCTGTAGTAGCTGCTGTCGAGCGAGTCGATGCCGATCCTCTTGCCCCGGCCGGGCGCATGGATGAAACGCCCGCCGCCGATGTAGACCCCCACGTGGGAGACCCTGCCCGTGTTGTTCGTGCTGAAAAAGACCAGGTCGCCCCTCTCGAGCTTGCTCCTGCCGACGGGGGTTCCCATGACGGACTGGTCGCGCGACGAGTGGGGCAGCATCAGGCCGTTGTACTGGTAGACGGCCATGGTGAAGCCGCTGCAGTCGAACCCCTCGTCCGCCGAGTCGCCGCCCCACAGGTAGGGAACGCCGATGAAGCTGCGTGCCGTCCGCACGATCTCGTCGCGGACATACCCCTCGCCCTTTTCTTCCCGGAGGGCGATGGCGTACTCGCGGGGGTTGACGACCCAGAACTCCTCGATGATGCCCTTGTCCGCAAGGCGCCGGGCACGCTCCGTTGCCGCCTCGGCCGTCCTGAAGTTGCCGAAGCGCACCTTGTAGAGCCCCGTCCGGTAGACGAAGTAATAGGCAGAGAGGCCCTCGCGGTTGAGCCGGACCGTGAGACGTGCCGCATTTTCGGCCTTCGAGAACGCCCCTGCCTGGATGGTGAAGCCCATCTTGGCCGGCAAGGGCCCCTTGCCGGCGGGACGGACCGGCTCGGGCGGAGCCTCACGCCTCGCGCAGCCGCCGAGAATCAGGAGGACCAGCAGGGCGAGGAGCGCGGGTTTTCGGTTCAACGGTACCCCCCGTTTCCCGGAGCTCTCATTTCAGCTTTGCGATGATGAACGGCCAGTGAAGCTCGCAGGGCACGCCCATCCGCAGCCACGCGCTGCGTTCGTCCATCACCTTGTTCATCAGTTCCCGGATGGTGGCCGTTTTTCCCTCGCCCGCCTGGACCTCGAGGGAAACGCTGAGCACCTCGATGACGGCCGGCGCCTCCATGCCCACCTCTTCCCTGTAGAAGTGCCGGGCGTCTTCCTCCGTGTCCGCCGCGACGATGTGGTCGCCGATCCTGTATGCTTCCATGGCGCGCCCCCTTCTGTCGGCACTCCAGCCCTTCATTTTGCATCATTATACACGTCTCGTCAAGGCCCGGGCGGGGCACGCGCCTTGACAGCCTCTTGGCGATCCCCTATAGTGCGCAGCAGCCGGTCGAGCGGCCGGCACGCCGTCACGAAAAGGGGGGCGGACAGCATGGTCGACATCCGCAGCATCCGGCCACCGGCAAAACTGCCGCGGGGCCTCATCGCGGCCCTCGCGCTGGGGGGGCTGCTCATCGCCTTCTGGCGGCTGGCCGGCATGATCACGGACTGGTTCTGGTACCAGGAAGTCGGCTACGAGAGCGTCTTCACGGTCAGCCTCGCGGCTCAGCTCAAGGCGGCCGCCCTGTTCGGCATCCCCTATTTCCTGTTCTTCTTTCTGAACCTCACCCTGGCCAACCGCCTGGCGCCGAAGTTCCATCCCGTCGAGGACGGCGACACGATCGACGTGACGCCCGACAGGAAGCCCCTCCAGCTCCTGATCCTGGTGGTCTCTCTCTTCCTCAGCCTGTTTGCCGCGCTGGCCGGGGCGGGCCAGTGGGAGAACCTGATGCTGTTTCTCAACGGCACCCCCTTCGGGGTGGACGACCCCCTCTTCGGGAAGGACATCGGGTTCTACGTCTTCCAGCTCCCGCTTCTCAACCACGTCTTCGGGTGGTTCGTGAGCCTGAACTTCTTCACCCTCGCCGCGACGGCCGTCGTCTACGTCATCCGGAGAGCCGTGTTCATCCGGCCCCCGCATGTCTTCAGCCTCGCCCCCGTGGCAAAGCGGCATCTGCTGATCCTGGCGTCCCTCTTTTTCTTCTGGGGCGTCTTCGGGTCGTGGCTTTCCCTCAACGAGATCCTCTTCACCAAGCGCGGCGTCGTTTTCGGGCCCGGCTACACCGACGTGACGACCCAGCTCTGGGTGATCCGGGCGATCATGGTCCTCATGGGGGTCTGCGGTGCGGCCATCGTCGCCTACGCCTTCGTCGGCCGGCCGCTTCTGCCGATCGCGGCCCTCGGCGTTCTCGCGGCCTTCTTCGTCCTCGGCCGCGGGGTCTACCCGGCAGTCGTGCAGAAGTTCCAGGTCGTCCCCAACGAGATCGTCCGGGAGCGCCCCTACATCGAGTGGAACATCAAGTACACGCGCCTCGCCTACCAGCTCGACAACATCGAGGAGCGCGACTTCCCCGCCGAGGAGAACCTGACCCGCGAGGACCTGCGCCGCAACGACCTGACGATCAAGAACATCCGCCTCTGGAACGACGCCCCGCTGCTGCAGACCTACGGCCAGCTGCAGGAGATCCGGACCTACTACAAGTTCCTCGATGTGGACAACGACCGCTACATGGTCAACGGCGAGTACCGGCAGGTGATGATCTCCCCGCGGGAGCTTCACTACCCGTCCCTGCCCTCGAAGACCTGGATCAACGAGAGGCTGACCTACACCCACGGCTACGGCGTCGTCGTGGGCCCCGTGAACCGGGTGACGCCCGAGGGCCTGCCCGAGTTCTTCATCAAGGACATCCCGCCCGTGGCCACGACGAATCTCAAGGTGACCCGGCCCGAGATCTACTACGGCGAGACGTCCAATGACTACGTTTTCGTGAGGACCAAGGCGCCCGAGTTCGACTACCCCGTGGGGGACAGGAACGTCTATTCCCGTTACGAGGGGACGGGCGGGGTGCCCCTGTCCTTCTTCCGCAAGCTGCTCTTCGCCGCCCGGTTCGGGTCCGTCACGATCCTCCTGGCCAACGAGATCACCGACGAGAGCCGCGTCATGTTCTACCGGACGGCGCGGGAGCGCGTCGCCAAGATCGCGCCCTTCGCCCGGCTCGAGGCCGACCCGTACCTCGTGATCACGCCCGAGGGGCGCCTCGTGTGGTTCGTCGACGGCTACACCACGACGGACCGGTTCCCCTACTCGGAGCCCATGCGGAACGTGGGCAACTACGTCCGCAACTCCATCAAGGCGCTCGTCGACGCCTACGACGGCACGGTCCAGGTCTACGTGAGCGAGCCCGCCGACCCCATCATCCAGACCTACGCGAAGATCTTCCCGGGGGTCTTCAAGCCCCTGGCCGAGATGCCCGAGCCCCTGCAGAAGCACATCCGCTACCCCGGCGGCATGCTGGGCATCCAGGCCCACATGTACAGGGCCTACCACATGCAGGACCCCCAGGTCTTCTACAACAAGGAGGACCTCTGGGCGATCCCGGGCAGGCCCGGCCGCAGCGGCGAGCAGGAAATGGACCCCTACTACACGATCATGAAGCTGCCCGGCGAGAAGAGGGAGGAGTTCATCATGCTCGTCCCCTTCACGCCGAGCCGCAAGGACAACATGGCCGCCTGGATGGCCGTGCGCTGCGACATGCCGAACTACGGCAAGCTGATCGCCTACCAGTTCCCGAAGCAGCGGCTCGTCTACGGCCCCAGGCAGATCGACGCCCGCATCGACCAGGACGCGGAGATCTCCAAGCAGCTCTCGCTCTGGAACCAGCGGGGGTCCCAGGCCATCCGGGGGAGCCTGCTGGCGATCCCCATCGAAAAGTCGATCCTCTACGTGCAGCCCCTCTACCTCTCGGCCGAGAAGGGGCAGCTGCCCGAGCTCAAGCGCGTCATCGTGGCCTTCGGCAACGCGATCGCCATGGAGGAGACGCTGGAGCAGTCGCTGCAGCGCATCTTCGGCGGCGAGCTGATCCGTGACAGGGGCGCAAGGCCAGCAGGGGCGGCCGCGGCCCCCGCCGCCCGGGAGAAGGGGGACAGGGAGCTCGCCCTCGAGGCCCTGCAGCACTACCGCAGGGCCCAGGAGTACCTGAAGCAGGGCAACTGGGCCGCCTACGGCGAGGAGCTGCGGAAGATGGATGAAGCCCTGCGCTCCGTGGAGCGGAGAAAGTAGCCCGCATGGCCGAAACGCCGCAGAAGCTGCCCCCCGGTTTTCCGTCGGAAAGAGACTATCGGGCCGTCCTCGGCTCTGCCGAGTTCAAAGACTTGGATGCGTTCTCGGACCGCTTCCTGTCCACCAACGGGCGGATACTGGGCAGGCACGGGAGACGGTGGGGAAGAGACCCTCTCCATCAGTGGAGCCGGCAGTGGGAATACCCGTTCGTGTCCGGCCGCCTCGACGCCGCCATCGGGAGAGACGCTGACGCAATCGTTCTGGACGCGGGGTCGGGGGTGACGTTTTTCCCCTACTATCTCTGCGAGCGGAACGCATCGCTGAAGATCCACTGCTGTGACAGCGACGCGGCGCTGCGGGGTGTCTTCGAAAAAATCCGCAGCCCCGCCGCCGGAAGGGTGGAGTTCTTTCAGGCCGACATCCGCAGCATCCCCAGCGAAGACTCGCACTACGACGCCGTCTACTGCGTGTCGGTCCTGGAACACACGGAAGGCTTCGAAGGCATCGTCGGGGAGTTTCACCGCGTCATCAAGCCCGGCGGGAAACTCCTTGTCACCTTCGACGTTTCGCTGGACGGCACACGCGATATCAGCCCCGCCCGGGCAACAAGGCTGATCGAGGCTCTGATGGGCAAATTCCATAGCGGCGAGGCGATCGATAGCAACCTCGCCTCCCGGCTGACTGCGCCGGGGATCTTCACCACGGCGAGCGCGGCGCAGATGAATGGCAGGCTGCTGCCCTGGAGGTTCCCCTCCATTCTTTACCGGCTGCAGTCCCTCTTGTCTGGTAAAGGGCTCGTCTCCTGGCCCCCATTGCTGACCGTTTGCTGCCTGGACCTGACAAAGCCCTTGACGCAAGAATAGGCGCGGCCCGAAGGCAGCGCCTTTTCGTTTCCACACAGGAGCCCGCACCCCAACCCGCCGGGACCCGCTTTCTAATCGTCCTTGCCCTTCCCTTGGCCCTTGCCGTTGCCTTTGCCCCGGTGCTTGTCATCCTTGTCGTGTTTGTCCTTCTTGTCCCACTTGTCGTCCCTGTCCTTCCCCTTGCCCCTGTCGTCGCCGTGATGCTTTTTCCCCTTTTCCTTGTAGTAGTGGTCGTTGATGACGACGAAGCGCTCACCCCTGCCCCGCCGGTCCATGACCACCTCGGCGGCCACGCCGTGATACTCGGAGATGAAGCGCAGGTTCACGAGGTTGACCACGTCGGCGTCCGCAAGCTTGACCTTCCTGTAGTCCTTGCCGTGTTTCTTGTAGTGGCCGTAGGCCTTCCCGTAGGGAGGCCCCACGCGCTTGACGGGAACGTAGAAGATCTCGGGGGTCAACCCGTAGTGGAAGGTGATGTCGAGCCAGCTCATCCGCTGGCGGAGCCGGAGGTCGATGATGACCTGCGGATCCACGTGGGCCCGCGATGCCAGGAAGAAGACGACGGGGATTTCCTCGTCGGGAATGCGGTATTGCTGCTTCACGTACACGACCCGGGACTCCGGGACGCGGTAATAGTCGCCGATGGCGAGGTAGAAGCTCCGCAGCTCGCCGTTGGATATGGATATTCCCGTGCTCACGCTCTGGGCGGAAACGCCTGCCGCAGAAACCAGGAGCGCCATGGCTGCAAACAAAACGATGATCTTTTTCATCACTGCCTCCTCAGAATCCTGACCTGTTGCCTGAAAAAACGCCTGGAAGCCGCATCCGTTGACCCCTTCTCTAAATAGCGTGCAATTTCCGCTCCAGGCACATCAGTCTCCGGTTGCGCCCTTGCGGCTTCCGCGGTAGAGCTCGTACTCGAGAAGGCGGCACTCGATGGGCCCGTTGTAGAAGGGAATTCTGCGCCTCGTGCGCAGGCCGACCTGCTTGGCCAGGTCGAGGTTGCCCGTGAAGATGTAGCCCCTGTAGCCCATGCACCGATTCTTGAAAAAGTTCCCGATCTCGGAATAGATTTCGCCCAATTTCGCGGCATCACCCATCCGTTCGCCGTACTCGGGGTTCAGGACCACGATCCCATCCCCTTCGGGCACAGGGGTTTCGCGGAAATCGCAGGCCGAGAACTCGATGAGGTGATCCACCCCAGCCGTCCGGGCGTTCTGTCTTGCCGCCTCGACGGCCCCGGGCCGGATGTCGGTGGCGACGATGCGCCCGGCGAGCTTTCGGCGGGCGGCTTTCTTGAGGGCGTCCCGTTCCCTCTCGAACGCCGTGCGGTCGAACCCCAGGATGTGCATGAACCCGAAGTTTTGCCGAAGAATCCCTGGCGCCCTGCCCAGGCCGGCGAGCGCCCCCTCGATGGCCAGGGTGCCGCTGCCGCACATGGGGTTGACCAGGTGCGTCGTGCCGTCCCAGCCGGTTGCGAGGATGACGGCGGCCGCCAGGGTCTCCTGCATCGGGGCCTCGAGGGGGATCTTCCGGTAGCCCCGCCTGGAGAGGGGTTCCCCCGAGGTGTCGAGCCAGACCTCGCAGCGCCCGTCCTCCCAGTGCAGGTGGACGACGGCCCCGTGGCGCCCCGGGCCCGAGTCCGGGCGCCGGCCCATACGGTCGCGGATGCGGTCCACGATGGCGTCCTTCGTCTTCACGTTGGCAAAGCGGGTGTCATTGATGGCATCGGTCTTGACGCTCGATGTGACCGATAGGTACCCGTCGGCGGCGAGGATCGCCTCCCAGGGAAGCTTCACGAGACGGCGGTACAGATCCTGGGCCTGCCCGGCGGCAAATGCATCGAGAAGATACAGGATGCGCTGCGCTGTGCGCAGGGAGAGATTGAGCCGAACGGTGTCCCCCAGGGTGCCCTCCGTCTCGACGGCCGTCTCGAGCACCGCGAGGGCAGGCATGTGCAGCGACTGGATCTCCCCCGCGAGGATTCCGGGGGTCCCGCGCGCGCAGGTGACGAGAATTCTTCTTTTTTCCTTCCAGAGGGTCATTCGGCGCCTTCCGTGCGGAAGCTGGGCGGAGTAAACCACAGCCCGGCCGGGATGTAAAGGGCAGGCGACGGCGGGAGGCAGAAAAGCCTTGCGGATAAACGCCCTTATGGTAAGAAAACGCCGAAGGCGATTGCGGCGGGGACGCATCCATGATCGACGAGAAATATTTGGACAACATCCGCCTGTCATCGACGCCCGTCGGGCAGAAAATCATCGGCACTCTCGTCCTGGTGCCCAACTATCATCTCTTCCAGCACGTGGATATCCGGATCGAGAACGTCGAGAGGATCCCCCGGGACGAAACGGTCATCTTCGCCATGAACCACACGGACCGGTACAACTACTGGCCCTTCCAGTACAAGCTGTGGCGTCTCGGCTACCGCTTCACGACGGTCTGGGCCAAGGGGAAATACTACCGCAACAAGGCGGTCGGCAAGATGCTGGACGTCAGCAACGTCATCCCTGTGCCCTCCATGGGGTACCTGGTGGAGGAATTCTACAGGCAGCGCTTCAGCCGCAGGATCGGGAAGGACGAGTACCGGGTCATCAAGGATTGGATCGACGGGAAGATCGACGAGGCCTCCGCCCGGGTAAAGCTGACGGCCGAGACGGCAACCCACTTCACGAGGGGCTTCATCGATCACCTCAAGGGCTACCACCAGCAGCTGATGGAGAAGGTGGCCGAGCTCAGCACAAAAGCCGTGATGGAATGGAACCTGAACCTGATCATCTTCCCCGAGGGGACCCGTTCGCTGCGGCTGGGCACCGGCAGGACCGGGCTTGCGCAGATCGCCCTGTACTCGGGGAAGAAGATCGTACCCGTGGGCTGCAACAACTCCGACCGGATCTACACGGGCTCTGCGCCCTTCGCGAGGTCCGGCACCGTCACCTACCGGATCGGGGAGCCGCTGTCCGTCGACGGCAGGCTGAGGGAATTCCGCATCACGGAGCCCTTCAAGCTCTTCTCCCGCGAGAGCCAGCAGAAGTTCAAGGTTCAGTTCGAGGGGGTGACCAAGATTGTCATGGACAGCATCAACGAGCTGCTCGACGAGAGGCACCGGCGGCTTGCATCCGACCCTTCTTGACCGGCCTTCCGGTCAGCCCGTCTTCGCTTTTTTCTGACGCCCCATTTTCACGGCACAGAGATCCCCGCACATCGTGCAGCCTTCCTCGCCGGCGCTGGCGCTCTTCTCGAGCCACGCGCGGGAGCGGACGGGGTCGAGGGAGGCCGCGATCTGGCCTTCCCAGTCGAGTTCCTTGCGCGCCCGGGCCATGCGGTGATCCCGCTCGATCGCCCCGGGGACGCCCTTGGCGATGTCGGCGATGTGGGCGGCGATCTTCGAGGCGATCACCCCTTCCCGGACATCGTCGAGGGTGGGCAGCCGCAGGTGCTCCGAGGGGGTTACGTAGCAGAGGTAATCCGCCCCGGCCCAGCCCGCGATGGCCCCGCCGATGGCGGCCGTGATGTGGTCGTACCCGGGGGCGATGTCCGTGGGCAGCGGCCCCAGGACGTAGAAGGGCGCCCCGCCGCAGAGGCTCTTCTCCAGCTGGATGTTGGCCTGGATGTCCCGGATCGGGACATGCCCCGGGCCTTCGATCATCACCTGGACGCCGCGTTCCCTCGCCCTGCGGGTGAGCTCGCCCAGCAGGATGAGCTCCTGCACCTGCCCGCGGTCCGTGGCGTCGGCCAGGCAGCCGGGCCTGAGGCCGTCGCCGAGGCTCAGGACCATGTCGTACTCCCTCGCGATCTCGAGAAGCCGGTCGTATTGCTCGTAGAGGGGGTTCTCCTGCCCGTTGTAGTCCATCCAGTGCGCGAGGATCGATCCCCCGCGGCTCACGATGCCCAGCAGCCGTCCCTGTTTCTCGATGCACTCCACGCTTCGGCGCGTCACGCCGCAGTGGACGGTGATGAAGTCGACGCCGTCCTCGCCGTTCTCCTCGATGGCCCGGAAGAGGTCGTCCGCGGTCATCTCCACGATGGCCTTGCCGGCTTTCACGGCCCCCACGGCGGCCTGGTAGATGGGCACGGTCCCCACGGCGACCGTCGATGCGCCGATGACGGCGCGCCGGATCGCCCCGAGGTCGCCGCCCGTGGAGAGATCCATGATCGTGTCCGTCCCCGCGGCAATCGAGACGCGGACCTTCTCCATCTCCAGGGCCAGATCAGCACGGTCCCTCGAGGTCCCGATGTTCGTGTTGATCTTCGTCCGGAGCCCCTTGCCGATGGCCAGGGGCGCGATCGCCGTGTGCCGGTTATTGCGGACGACGACGATCGTCCCTTCCTCGACCCCTTTTCGGATGGTTTCGGGATCGACATTCTCCTGCTTCGCGCAGGCGGTCATCTCCTCGGAGACGATCCCCTTGCGTGCCGCCTCCAGTTGTGTGAGCCTGCCCTTCATGATCGCTCTCCGTTTCAGCCCGCGGCCAGGATCTGCTCGGCCACCTTTCGGCCGGACAGCAGCATCCCGCCGAAGATAGGCCCCATGCGCGGGCCGCCGAAGGCCGCGTTGGCCGACATGCCGGCCACCCAGACGCCGGGGCAGATCTCCCGCGTGTTGTCGATCGTCAGCCGTTCGGCCTTTTCGGACCACATGGAGCGCTCTCCCATGAGCTTGCCCGTCGGGGTGTTGAGCGTCACGTCGGCCTTTCGCTCGATGACGCGCAGCACCTCCGTGTCGTGCCCCGTGGCATCGATGACGGCCTTCGCATGGATCGTCAGCGGGTCGACGTGGAGCCCTGTCATCTCCACGGGCGACCAGGTGATGACGAGCCCCATGACGCGGTTGTCTCGGATCACCACGTCCTCCACGGTGATGCAGTTGAAGACCTTCGCGCCGGCCTGCAGGGCCCGGGAGCAGATTGTCGTCACCGCCTCGATGGCATCGGCGGTGTAGTAGCCGGGCTCGTACTCCTCCGTCCGGACCCCGAAGTGATCGAGGATCCCCTTGGCCTCGGCCTGGACGACGATCTCGTTGAACATCATCCCGCCGCCCCACATGCCGCCGCCGATGCTGAGCTTGCGCTCGTAGAGGGCGACCCTCTTCCCCGCCTTCGCCAGGTAGTAGGACGCGACGAGGCCCGCGGGCCCGCCGCCCACGACGGCCACGTCGACGTCGAGGTGCGCCAGCAGCTTCTTCGTGTACGTCTCGACAATGGCCCGGGTGATGGTGACTTCGTTTAGCGCCATAATTCCGTTCTCCTCATGTGCGCGCACTCCCGAAAGGGTGCGCATGGTTTAGACTGTGACACTCGGATATAAGTCAAGAAGTGATGAAGTGCAGAAGCTCGAATGGGACCTTGCATTTTACCTGTCGTCTCCGCTCTTCTTGACATCTGCACTTCCTAACTTCTTGATTTACGCAGGGCCTTCGACACCCTGAGCACCTTGTCGGCCACCTCGGCCGGGTTGCGCCCGAGGATGCGGACGATGGGCTCCTTGCCCTCGCCGCCCCGGTCGAAGACGGCGTCGGGGATGCCCCCGTGCCGCGACAGGGCGTCCGTCGTCCCCCACTCGAGGGAGGAACCCTCGCGCAGCTTCACCTCCCGAGGCTCGTGGGCCCGGTCGAAGCTCGCCACGTCGAACCCGAGGGCCTTCAGGATGTCGACGATCTCCTCGGAGAAGCGGATGTTCATGGCCGACCGGTAGCGGCCGTCGAAGCGCATGACCGCGAGGATCACCTTGGCGACGTGGCTCGAGGCCCCAAAGGCCGGGTCATGAAGGGTCTCCACGTTCTCCCCCACGCGGATGATTCGGCCCGGGACGGCGGCCACCTCCGCCGCCGACGTCGCCCCGGAGAGTGCGTAGCCGAAGTTGGACTGGATCTCGGGGACGATGTTGCCCGTGTGCATGCCCTTGAGCCTCCCGATTGCCGTCTTCAGCTCCTCGATGCAGCGCCAGCGCTCGCCTTCGCGGAAGACCGGGGCGAAATGATTCGTCGGTCCCTGGCCCCTGCCGATCGCAAGGCCGAAGCGGATGGCCTCGGTGACGTAGTCCTTCGCCCGCTGCACGGCCTCGTGAACGCCGGCGCCCTGGGCAAGCCCCGTGGCGATGGCCGAGGCGAAGGTGCAGCCCGTGCCGTGCGTGTGCTTCGTGTCGATGCGCTTTACGGCGAATTCGTGGAAGCCCTTTCCGTCGAAGAGCAGGTCCGCGGCATCGCCCTCGAGATGCCCGCCCTTGACGACGACGTTCTTCGCCCCGAGCCCGTGGATCCGGACGGCGGCTTTCCGCATGTCGCTCTTTCTGGAGATCCGCATCCCCGTGAGGGCCTCCGCCTCGGGGATGTTCGGCGTGACGACCGCGGCCAGCGGGATCAGTTCCCTGATGAGGGTCTCCCGGGCCTCTTCGCGCAGCAGGCGGCTGCCGCCCTTGGCCGCCATGACGGGGTCGACGACGAGCTTCCGGATCCTGTACTGCCGGATCTTCTTCGCCACACAGCGGATGATCTCCGACGAGGAGAGCATGCCCGTCTTGGCCGCATCGACGCCGATGTCGCCCGCCACGGAGTCGAACTGCGCCTCGATGAACTCGACGGGAATCTCGTGCACCGCCTGCACGCCGAGGGTGTTCTGGGCCGTCAGCGCCGTCACGACGCTCATGCCGAAGCCGCCCAGGGCCGTGATCGTCTTGAGGTCCGCCTGGATCCCGGCGCCCCCGCCGGAATCGGACCCCGCAACGGTCAGGACTCGCTTCACATCCATGAGGTCCTCCTCGAAAACAAAAAGCACACCCTGGTGGATGTGCCTTGAACCTTCATCGCTGCTTCCGCCACTCCCTACGCTGGCATTACCCAGGTCAGGTTCGAAGGGTATACTCTCAGCCTGTACGGCACCCCCAGGATCGGCTATTCAATTGTAGAAATAACTTACCCCAGCCGGGGGGGGGAATCAAGGAAATAATCGGGGTTGCACGCCGGCCGGCCGTCGTCGAATTGAGCTTGAAACAGGAATCATTCGGGGGTAAGGATTTTCACTCAATCCGAACCGGAGACGAGAGCCCTCGATGACACAGGGACGTCTTGTATTCCTGATCTGTTTCGCCGAAATTCTGTCCATGACGGGAACCATGTATTTCCCGGCCCTGCTGCCTTCCTTCCAAGCCGAGTGGGGGCTGACCAATACGGAGGCAGGCTGGGTCAACGGCGTCTTCTTCGCGGGCTATGCAATGGCATCGCCCGTGCTCGTGAGCTTCACGGACCGCGTCACGGCCCACCGGGTCTACCTGCCGTCTGCGCTTCTTGCCGCCCTTTCCATATTCCTCTTCGGCTGGCTTGCCGAAGGCACCTGGACGGCGTCGGCGCTGCGGCTGCTTGCGGGAATCGGTCTCGCAGGAACCTACATGCCCGGCCTCAAGGCCCTGAGCGACAATCTCTCCGGACCGGACCAGAGCCGTCACATCGTGTTCTACACGGCATCCTACGGCGTGGGGACGGCGCTTTCCGTCTATCTCGCCGGGCTCCTGGAGCCGGTCACGGGCTGGCGCCTGGGGGCGGAGCTTCTCGCGCTCGGGCCGCTGGGTGCGTTCCTGATCTTTGCCGCCGTCGTGCCGCCGGGCAAACCCGCGGTGTCCGGGGCGGGCCTGCGTTTCTCGCGAAACGACCTGAAGGTCGTCCTGGGCAACCGGCCCGTCGTGGGCTACATCCTGGGCTACGGGTCTCACAGTTGGGAGCTCTTCGGTTTCCGGTCCTGGCTCGTGGCCTTCCTCGCGTACAGCCTGAGTCTCCATCCCGGGTTCACCCCTTCGATGAGTCCCCAGAACGTCGCCATGCTCATCCTGCTTGCGGGAGTGCCCGCCAGCATCCTCGGAAACGAGGGGGCCATGGCCTGGGGGCGCCGCAGGGCCCTTTCCGTTTACATGATCGGGTCGGGCCTGCTCGGATGTGTCGTCGGGTTCACCGCGGGGCTCCACTTCTACCTCGTCACTGCCGTTTGCCTGGTGTACGGCATGGCGAATCTCTTCGACAGCGGGGCCCTCACGGCCGGGCTCATTGCCGAATCGCCTCAGAGGCAGCGGGGATTGACGCTGGCCATTTACTCGTTCTCGGGCTTCGGAATGGCCTTCCTGGCGCCGCTGGCATTCGGGGCCATCCTCGACGCCGCCGGCAGGGAAACCCTGGCGTGGGGCCTTGCCTTTGCGGCGCTGGGGCTCGTCTGCATGTCCGGCGCCCTTTGGCTGAGGATTTTCCGGGCACGGTAGTCCCGCACCGTCGGGAGCCTGCGGCTTCCCCGCGTTGACAGCGGCCCCGGGGCCGCCTATACTCGGACAGGACAACTGACAGGAAGGATACTCTTGGCCGTCCAGCAGATTCGAGACAACCTCTGCCTGATCGACATCGACCAGGCCCTGGAGGGGTTCCGGAAGTTCATCAGCGCATGGCTCTACCGTGTCAACGGCACGACGATCCTCGTCGATCCGGGACCGGCTTCCACCATCCCCTGCCTGGTCGAGCGCCTGAGGGGGGCCGGGATCGACCGGATCGATCACATCCTGCTCACCCACATCCACCTCGATCACGCAGGGGGCACGGGCCATCTGATGCAGCACTTCCCCGACGCAAGGGTCAACTGCCACCCCAAGGGGATCCCCCACATGACCGCCCCGCAGAAACTCTGGGAGGAATCGAAAAAGGTCCTCGGGAGGGTGGCCGAGGCTTACGGCGAGATGGCCCCCGTTCCGGAGGCAAGCATTTCCTGGAGGGAGGGCATCCCGATCGGCACCTCCGTGGTCGAGGCCATCGAGACGCCGGGCCACGCGGCGCATCACGTCTCGTACCGCGTCGGAGACCTTCTGTTTGCCGGGGAGGTGGGCGGCGTCTACGTTCCCCTCGACAACGGGCTCTACTGCCGGCCGGCAACCCCCCCGCCCTTTCAGCAGGGGACGTTCAGGGATTCCATCGCCAGGCTGGCCGCCCTTGACGTGTCCCTTGTCTGCCTCGGGCACTACGGCTGCCGGAACGATGCCGAGGCCCTGTTCGACCGGGCCCGGCGCCAGCTCGATGCCTGGGTGGAGACGGTGAAACGACACCTTGCGGCCGGCAGCGAACCCTTCGAGGAACGGGTCCTGGCCGACCTCATTGCAACCGACCCGGGTATGGCCGGCTGGTCCGAGCTGCCCAAGGACATCCAGGCCCGCGAGCGCAACTTCTGCGTCAACAGCATCCGGGGGATCCGGATGTACCTGGAAAAGACTGAAGGTAAGAAGCTATGAAGCTGAGAAGTTTGGAGAAACCCACGACCGGTGATCGCGCCGGCGCCGTCCGAACTTCACAACTTCCCAACTTCTCAACTTCCGCGTTCAGGGGATCCTGAACAGGGCCTTCGCGTTGGCCGTGGTCACGGCCGCCACGTCTTCGAAACTCTTCCCCTTGATCTCGGCCACCTTCTTCGCCGTGTGGACCACGTAGGCCGGTTCGTTGCGCCTGCCGCGGAAGGGGTGGGGGGTGAGGTAGGGGCAGTCTGTCTCCACGAGCAGCGAATCCAGGGGCAGATCGCGGACGATGGAGCGCAGCGTTTCGTTTTTCTCGAAGGTCACCGTCCCCGGAATGGAGATGTAGAAACCCATGCCGATGCACTGTTTCGCCATGGCGTAGTCGCCGGAGAAGCAGTGGATGATGCCCCGCCGGGCGCCTTTCCAGCTCTTGAGCTGATCCAGCGTCTCCCGGTGCGCCTCGCGGTCGTGGATCACGACGGGGAGGTTGAGCTCCGAGGCCAGCTCCAGCTGCTCTCCGAAGCGACGGATCTGGGTTTCCCGGGGCGAGAGGTTGCGGAAGAAATCGAGCCCGATCTCGCCGTAGGCGACAACTTTCTCCTGGCTCGCCATCCTCTTGAGCAAGTCGTAGGTCTCTGCATCGATGTCCTTCACCTCGTGCGGGTGAATCCCGATGACGGCGTATACGCCGGGGTGGCGGCGGGTGATCTCGAGGGCCTTGCGGCAGTCCTCCACGGTGGTCCCCACCGTGACGATGATCTCCACGCCGGCCTCCCTTGCCCTGCGGATGACCTGGTCGCGGTCCCGGTCGAAGGGGGACATCTCCAGGTGGGCATGCGAATCGATGACCATCGACAGGCCCCTTACCCTTTCGAGGGCTTCTTCCGGTCCATCTCCACGGGGACTTCCTCGGCAAGGGCCGACACGTCGGGGAGCGTGGAGAGGTACTTTGCGAGAAACGCGTCGGTCAGCTCGCCTTTCTTGAGTTTGAGCTCGATGATTCTCTTGTCTGCACTGCCCATGTTGAATGCCTCCGATCCTTCTTTCTTCATTCCGATCCTCCTCGTGAGTTCTCTGTGAACCCGCCGGTCTGACGGGAATGATCCTGCGGCTCAGCCGCCTCAGCTCCGGAGCCGGGGATCCAGCGAGTCCCGGATCCCTTCGCCGAGCATGTTGTAACCGAGAACGGTCACCAGGATGGCAAGCCCCGGATACAGGGATAGCCACCAGGCGATGTCGATGTTGTCCTTTCCTGCCGTGAGGATGTTGCCCCAGCTCGGCGTCGGCGGCTGCACGCCGATGCCGAGAAAGCTCAGGGCCGACTCCGTGAGAATCGCCCCGGCCACCCCGAGGGTCGCCGCCACGAGAACCGAGGCCATGCAGTTGGGAAGGATGTGGATGAAGATGATCCGCAAGTCGCTCGCCCCGATCACGCGGGCGGCCTGCACGAAATCACGCTCCTTGAGCGAGATGAAATCGGCCCGCACCAGGCGCGTGATCCCCATCCAGCCCGTGGCGCCGATGATGACCATGATGTTCCAGATCGAGGGCTCCAGGAAGGCGATCACCGCCAGGATGAGGAAGAACGTGGGGAAGCACAGCATGATGTCCACAAAGCGCATGATGACGGCATCGACCCACCGGCCGTAGTAGCCGGCCACGGCGCCCAGGATCGTCCCGATGAAAATCGCGATGCCCGTGGAGACGAAGCCCACCTTGAGCGAGATCTGCGCCCCCCAGATCATCCGCGAGAGCACGTCGCGCCCGAGCTGGTCCGTGCCGAACCAGTGCTTCGCCGAGGGGGGCTGCAGGATGTTCTTCAGATCGATCGCCGCGGGGTCGTAGGGGGCGATCCACGGCGCGAGGATCGACAGGACGAACAGCAGCACGACCACGACGCTTCCCGCCACGGCGAGGCGGTTTTTCGAGAACCGGTACCAGAAATCCGTTTTCATCGTGCGACCCGTCGGCCGTCCCATGCGCACCGCCCCTCAGGAGATCCGGATTCTCGGGTCCGCCAGCGCGTAGGACACGTCGGCCAGCAGGTTCCCGACGAGCGTCAGCACGGCACCGATCACGAGAATCCCCATCACGACCGGGTAGTCCCGGGCCATGACGGCCATGTAGAACAGCTGCCCCATCCCGGGGATGCTGAAGATGGTCTCGAAGATGACGCTCCCCCCGATGAGCCCCGGGACCGAGAGGCCCAGCAGCGTGATCACGGGGAGCAGGGCGTTGCGCAGGGCGTGCTTGTAGATGACCGTCCGCTCGGGCAGCCCCTTGGCCCGGGCGGTGGTGATGTAGTCCTGGCGGATCACCTCCAGCATGTTCGAGCGCATGTAGCGCGAAAGGCCCGCGAGCCCGCCGAAGGCCGCGATCGACACGGGCAGGATCAGGTGCTTGATGAAATCCCAGAAGGCCTCGGCGGGGGGGAGATACTCGTAGTTCAGGGACCGGATGCCCGAGATGGGCAGCCAGTCGAGGTGCAGGCCGAAGAGGATCATGAGCAGCAGCGCGAGCCAGAAGGTCGGGATGGCGAACCCCACGAAGACGACGACGCTCATCACCCGGTCGAACATGGAGCCCTGCCGCACCGCCGAGAGCACCCCGATGGGGATGGCGATGAGGAAGATGAGGGCCATCGAGAGCACGTTGAGGAACACCGTGATGGGGAGCCGCTCGAGGATCTTGGCCGACACGGGCCTGCCGTCCGGCGAGAAGGACACTCCGAGATCGAGCACGAGAAGCCTGCCGAGCCACTTGCCGTACTGGACGTGCAGCGGCTTGTCGAGGTCGTACATGGCCCGCAGGCGCTCCTTCATCTCGGCCGTCACCCGCGGGTTCATCTCCGTCTGGAGGTCCGTCGGGGAGCCCGGGGCCAGGTGCATGACGGAAAAGCAGATGACGGTGATCCCGAAGAACAGGGGGATCATGAACAGAATCCGTCTTGCGAGGTAACGCAGCACGTCAGGACCTCCCGGGAACGGCTTGGACCGGCGCATGGCCGCTCTGTCCCCCGAGAAACGCCTCGAGGAGACCCCGTCTTGCGATATTCTCCAGTGTTTTCGAAAGGTTCTGCTCCGTGTGGGCCTCGACGGTCAGAACAGGCCGCAGCCCCCTCAAGCGAACGACCTCGAAGAGCCGCTCGAAGGGAAACGTCCCCTCGCCCACGGGCAGGTGCTCGTCCAGGGCGCCCCGGTTGTCGTGGAGGTGGATCTCGACCAGCCGGTGCCCCAGCCTCTCCATCCAGGCCTCGACAGGCGCCCTGGAAAAGGCATTGAAATGGCCCGTGTCGAAGCAGAAACCCACCCGCTCGGGCGGAAGCGCATCGAGCAGGCTCCCGATCCAGCCGGGGTCCGGCTCGTAGACGTTCTCGAGGGCGATCCGGGTGTCGATCCGTTCTGCGAGGGGCAGGAGCCTCGACCAGGTCTCGATGCTGTTCTCGAGCCACTGGCGCCCCGAGGACACGTAGTACCGCTCGTCGTAGGAGGGGTGAAAGACGATGGTGCGGGGCCTGAAATGGACGGCGATCTCGAAGATACGGAGAAAGCGCCCGAGGCTCACCCGCCGGATTTCCGGGTCGATGGCCCCCGGACGCAGGTCCATGAAGGGCCCGTGGAAGGTGATCGTGCGGCCGGGCCCGCAGAGCTGCCGCGCCAGTCCGGCGTATTCGCCGTCGGTAAAGCGTTCGAGGATGGCGCAGTTGAAGGCGATCTCCGGGTTGATCCGATCCCGGAGGACCTTTTCGAGGTGTTTCTGGATAAGCTGATCGAAGGGGATATGGACCTGAAGATGATTCAGGACGTGCTGCATTGTGATCATCCGGAAAACAAACAATGTTGAGTATTTACCATATCGACCCCGTCGAGGCAACGGGCAATTTGAAATTGACAGCAGGGCCGCATCCTGTTACAGGATAGGCATCTGGAGGAGAACAGGCCGCCCCGGCCGGCGGCGCGCACCCGACACCCTTTGCAGAAAGGAGGATTATTGGCTAAAAAGGACTTGACCACAAGGCAGAAGATTCTCCTGGCCGTCAACGCGGCCCTGGAGAAGAAGGCGAAAAACATCGTCATCCTCAACATCAAGAACGTCACTTCCTTTGCCGATTACACGGTCATCTGCAGCGGCACCTCGGACCGGCAGGTCCAGAGCATCGCGTCATCCATCGAGGAGAGCATGAAGAAGTCGGGAACCCTGCCTCTCGGCATCGAGGGCGAGAAGGGCGGCCGATGGGTCCTCATGGACTACGCGGACATCGTCGTGCACGTCTTTTACGAACCGGTGCGCGAGTTCTACGACATCGAGCGGCTCTGGTCCGACGCCCCGAAGATGGAAGTGGCCGAGGACGCCGGGGAGGTCAAATCGCTCCCGAGGGGGATGTGATGTGACGTCCCCGCTCGCGGCCCTGGCGGAGTTGCTCCTCCCGATGCTGTGCCTCGCCTGCGGCACGGTCATGCCGGGCCATGACGGTCACCCTTTTTGCGGGGGCTGCCGCGCGCGGATCCGCCTGGTCGAGTCCCCCCTGTGCCCGTCCTGCGGGATCCCCTACCCTGCGGACGAGGGGCCCGATCACCTCTGCGGCCCGTGCCTGCTGCAAGGGCGACCCGTCGCCGCCGCCCGGTCCTACGGCGTCTACGAGACGGTCCTGCACGACGCCGTGCATGCCTTCAAATACAGGGGCAATCTCACCCTGGGGGAACGGCTGGGCCGGCTGATGGCGGACCGCGATTACCCTTTGTTCCGGATCGAAGACCACGACCTCATCGTCCCCGTTCCCCTGCATCCCCGGCGGCTGCGGCAGCGGGGATTCAACCAGTCGGTCATTCTCGCCCGGGAGATCTCCCGGCGCCGGGGCATCCCTTTGGATTTCCAGGCCCTTCGGCGCATCGTCGACACGGAATCCCAGGCAGGCTTGAAAAAGGACGAGCGACAGTCTAACATCAAACATGCGTTCAGCGTTTCCCACCCCGGGCGAATCCGCGGCCGCCGTATCCTGCTCGTCGATGATGTCCACACGACGGGGAGCACGTTGGGGGAATGTGCCAGGGCCCTCCTGCAGGAGGGTGCCGAGGCCGTGGGGGCATTGACGCTGGCACGTGCCGTCCAGGAGCCGCGATGAGCAAAATCCGTCCGAGAACCGAACTCAAGGCCATCGTCGACCGGCTGAAGGGGGAAGGGAAGAAAGTCATCTTCACCAACGGCTGCTTCGATATCCTCCATGCCGGGCACACCCGCTACCTGAGCGAGGCCAGGAAACTGGGGGACGTGCTCGTCCTGGCCCTCAACAGCGATCGCTCCGTGCGCGCCATCAAGGGGGAGAAGCGGCCCATCGTGCCCGAGGCCGAGCGGGCCGAGGTGCTGGCGGCCCTGTCGTCGGTCGACTACGTGACGGTCTTCGACGAGCCCACGCCGCTTGCGCTCATCGAGCTTCTCCGGCCCGACGTGATCGTCAAGGGCGGGGACTGGGCGGAGAAGGACATCGTGGGGGCCGACGCGGTCCGGACGTGGGGCGGCCGGGTCGCCGTCATGCCCGAGTTCGAAGGGGCCTCGACGACGAACATCATCGAGAAGGTGCTCCGCGTCTACGGCGCGCGGGAGGATACCGGAAAACCGGGCTAAATTTTTCTTTACAAGGAGCCGATTATTCGCTATACAAGTTAGCTCTTTTTTCCAGCAAGCAATCTCTACGTGGCGAGACCCGCGAATGAAGCCAGAGAAACTCGACTTCTTCAGAGCCCTTCTGCAGACCCGGATCAACGAGCTCCTCAACGGTGCGGAGAAAACCGTCCAGGAGATGACCGACGAACCGGAGAACTTCCCCGATCCCAACGACCGGGCATCCCTGGAGTCGGACCGCAATTTCGAGCTTCGCATCCGCGACCGGGAACGCAAGCTCATCGCGAAGATGCAGGAGGCCCTCAAGCGGATCGACGAAGGCACCTTCGGCATCTGCGATTCCTGCGGGGGGCCGATCTCGGAGAAACGACTCATGGCCCGCCCCGTCACCACGCAGTGCATCGACTGCAAGACGAAAGAAGAGAAGATGGAAAAGCAGCGGGGTGAATAGGCTCACACCCCGGGCGCGCCGTCTTGCCTGACCCCCTTCCCCGACCGACCAACCCCATCCATCCGGACAGGGAATTCGTTTGCCCAAAACCCGGCACCGCTGTATAGTTTAGCGGCCTTATAACACCTGTCCAGGCGAACCCTTTTGCCGGCTCGAAACCGCTTTGCGACGGTTCTAACGCTCGCTTCGTTGCGGCCGCAAAAACTCGCCCTTCGGGCTCAAACAGTTTGCGCCGCGGGCACTCCGCTTCGCGAAAGAACCGTTCACGCAAAGACGCTTTCATGAGCCTTGCAAAACGGTTCGCCTCGACCATAAGGATAGCAAGATCGTATCCCGTCATGTTTGTCGATGTCGCCATCAACATCCCCGCGGACCGCACCTTCACCTATGCCGTGCCTGCGGAATCGCGCGGCGAGGTCGCCGTGGGCAAAAGGGTGCTCGTCCCCTTCGGGAAGCGATCGCTGACGGGGGCCGTCGTCGCCATCCGCCGTACGACGGACCGGCAGGACATCAGGGAGATCCTCGGCGTCCTCGACCGCGAGCCCCTCTTTCACGAGGAGGACCTGCGGTTCTACCGGTGGGCCGCCGATTACTATTTCACCCCCCTCGGCAGGGCGCTGGGCGAGATCCTCCCGGGCGGCATCGACATCGAGAGCCTGCTGTGGGCCGTCAAGCTCGGGAATGCCGATGATCTCAAGCCGCTCCAGCGGGAAATCCTCGAGCGGCTCGAGGGGCGACCGGCGGGAAAGCCCCTGCGGAGCCTCGAAAGAGAGATGGGCAAAAAGTCCCTCCTGGCGGAGTGCCGGATGCTGGAGCACCGCGGCCTCATCCGTCTCGAGGAACGCGTCCAGAAGCCCGCCGTGAAGGGCAAAACGGAAAAAATCGCCAAGCGCACGGAAGCCCCGGCGGGAACCGTCAAGCTCTCGGACCGTCAGAGGCAGGCCCTGCAGGCTCTCGAGGCCGCGGGGGGCAGGGCCCGCGTGAGCGACCTCGCGGCAGCCGGAGCTCCCCTGAGCGTCCTGCGGTCCCTTGAGAAGAAGGGCCTTGTCGCCGTCGAGGACCGGGAAACCCTGAGACGCCCGGATCCCGCCGCGGCGATCGGGCCGACGGACGCCCCGCCGGCGCTGAACCCGGAGCAGCAGGCCGCCCTCGAGGCGATCCTGCAGGGGATCTCCGCGGGCGCCTTCTCCCCCTATCTGCTCCACGGCGTCACGGGAAGCGGCAAGACGGAAGTCTACATCCGCACCATCGCCGAAACGCTCCGCCGGGGCGGGCGCGTCATCTACCTCGTCCCGGAGATCGCGCTGACGCCGCAGCTCGTGGGCCGCCTCGAGAGACGCTTCGCAGCGGAGCAGATCGCCGTCCTGCACAGCGGGATCGGGGCGGCGATGCGCTACGACCAGTGGCGAAGGGTCGCGCGGGGCGATGCGAGGATCGTCGTGGGCGCCCGGTCGGCCGTGTTCGCACCCGTCAGGGACCTGCGGCTCATCATTGTCGACGAGGAGCACGACACCTCCTACAAGCAGGACGAGCGCATGCCCTACAACGCCCGGGACCTGGCCGTCGTCCGGGCCCAGCAGCAGGGGGCCGCCGTCGTCCTGGGCTCGGCCACCCCGGGGGTGCAGAGCTACCACAACACGAGGGAGAAGCGATTCGGCTATCTCCCCCTCACGAGGCGCGTCGAGGAGCGCGAGCTTCCGGCCGTCGCGATCGTGGACATGAAGGCCGAGCGGGACCCGGACGGCAGGGTGAGGCCGCTGTCGCGTCTGCTCATCGAGCAGATCGGCCGCACGCTGGACGCCGGCAAGCAGACCCTGCTCTTTCTCAACCGGCGGGGGTTCAACACGTACCACTACTGCGGCGACTGCGCCCACGTGCTGCGCTGCCTCAACTGCGCCGTCTCGCTCACCCATCACCGCAGCGAGGGGACGCTCCGGTGCCACTACTGCGACTTCGCCGTCAAGGCCCCCCCCTCATGCCCCGGGTGCGGAGGGGGACGCATCCTGAGCTACGGCCTTGGGACGGAGAGGCTTGCGGCTGAAGTCCAGGCGCTCTTTCCCCGCGCCAGAGTCGCCCGGATGGACAGCGACACCACGTCGGCGAGGGGCAGCCATGAGCGCATCCTCGCGGCCCTCGGGCGAGGCGAAATCGACATCCTCGTGGGGACCCAGATGATCGCCAAGGGGCATGATTTCCCGGGCGTGACCCTTGTCGGCGTCGTCTCCGCCGACACGACGCTCAACATGCCCGACTTCCGGGCCGCCGAGCGGACCTTTCAGGTCCTCACCCAGGTGTCCGGCCGGAGCGGCCGTGGCGACCGCCCGGGCACGGTCGTCATCCAGACGCTCAACCCCGGCCACTACGCCATCCGGCGGACCTGCGAGCACGACTTCAAGGGTTTCTACGAAGACGAGATCGCCCTGCGGCGGGACCTGCAGTACCCGCCGTTTTCGCGCATGATCAACCTGATCATCTCCGGAACGAACCGGGACCGGGTGGAGGAAGGGGCCGCACGGCTGGGGAAGAGGGCAAAACGGCTTGCCGCGGGCGACGACATCAGGCAGAAACCGACCGTCATCGGGCCGATGGAGGCGCCCCTGGGCAAGGTGCGGGGGAGATACCGCTGGCAGCTCCTCATCCGGGCAAAGCAGATCCGCCCGCTCCACGCCTTCGTCAGGCGGCTCACGGAAGGGGCCGACATGCAGGGCTGCGAGCTCCGCGTCGATGTGGACCCCCTGAATTTTATGTGATAGGGTTGCCGCACAGCGGCAACAGGCGTCAGGCTGCAGGCACCAGGCATCAGGAAAAAAAATGAACGGCGCGAAGCCCCGCGATGGAGCGTGTCCCCGCACCCTCGTCCATGCCCCTGGTCCCGCCGGGAAAGACTCCCTGCTTCATGCCGTCGATGAACGAGGCCTTCGATGACCGACAAGAAACCGCGGATTCTGTTCATGGGGACGCCGGCGTTCGCAGTCCCTTCACTGGATCTCCTGGTCGAAAAGGGATGGCCCGTCATCGGCGTCGTGACGCAGCCCGACCGGCCCAAGGGGCGGGGGCAGCGGCTCGTCGCCTCGGCAGTCAGGGAGGCGGCCGAGAGGCACGGCCTTGCCGTCTACCAGCCGGAGAAGGTGCGCGCGCCGGAGTTTCTGGAGGTCTTCCGAGGGCTCGCCCCCGACATGGTCGTCCTCGTCGCCTTCGGGCAGATCCTGCCGAAGGACATCATCGACGGCCCCCCCCTGGGATGCATCAACGTGCACCCCTCGCTCCTGCCCCGGTACCGGGGGGCGGCACCCATAAACTGGGCCCTCATACGGGGCGAGACCATGACGGGGGTCACGATCATCCGGATGGACGAGGGGGTCGACTCGGGCGACATCCTGCTCCAGGAGGAAACGCCCATCGAGCCGGGCGAGACCTACGACCACCTCCATGACCGCCTCGCCGTCCTAGGGGCGCAGTGCCTGCTCCGCGCACTGGAGGGGCTGGAGGCCGGAACGGTGCGCCGGACGCCCCAGGACCACTCCCTGGCCACCCTGGCGCCCCGCCTGAGGAAGGAGGACGGCATCATCCGCTGGGATACCCCCGCACGCGAGATCGCCCATTTCGTTGCGGGGCTGTCGTCCGTGCCCGGCGCGTTCACGTATCTCGACGGCAAGGTCCTCAAGGTCTTTGCGGCGGAGGCCGAAGACGCCGCCCCGGTCCCCGAGCCGCCCGGGACGGTCGTCGGGGTGACCCCGAAGGGACTCCAGGTCGCGGCGGGCGGCGGCTACGTCTACCTCAAGGATGTCCAGCTCGAGAGCAAGAAGCGCATGCCGATTGCGGACTTTCTCCGCGGTTTCCGGTTCGTCCCGGGGAAAAGGCTGGGTTCATAGGGAGGAAGTTATGAAGTTATGAAGTTGAGAAGCGCGGAAAGACCGGCAGATGATGGATTTCTGGAGACCGCGCCGAACTTCTCAACTTCCCAACTTCTCAGCTTCCGCGTGTATGCCCCTCCATCTCATATCAGGAGAACCCCTTGAAGCTGCCTCCATCCCTGAAAGACAACCCCCGGGCCCTGGCCGTCTGCATCCTGGCACGCGTGGACGATGAGAAGGCCTTCGCCGAGCCCCTGCTCGACAGCGTCCTCGCCGCGGGGCACCCTGCGGACGAGGCCGACCGGGGGCTGCTGACCTTCCTCGTCTACGGCGCGCTCCGCATGCGGGGGTTCCTCGACTTCCTGATCGACCGCTCGTACCATGGAGAGCCCGCGAAGCTGGAACCGGTCGTCCGGAACGTTCTGAGGGTCGCCCTTTACCAGATCCGCTTTGCCGAGAGAATCCCCGCCTACGCCGCCGTCAACGAGGCCGTCGCCACGGCAAAGCGCCTGGCCCCGGGACGCGACAAGCTCGTCAACGCAATCCTGCGGAACGCCCTGCGGGGATGCACGGACGTCGAGCTCCCCGACAGGGGAGCCGATCCCGCCGGGCACATCTCCATAGCCCACTCCCACCCCCGCTGGCTCGTCGAACGCTGGATCGCCGGCTTCGGCGCCGAGGAGACGGAAGCCCTCTGCCGGGCCGACAACGAGATTCCGCCGCTTGCCCTGCGCGTCAATACGCTGAGAATCTCCAGGGACGAAATGCTGGCACGGCTTGCCTGCGCGGGTCTGGAGGCCAGGGCTGCGGCGTGGTCGCCGGACGGGATCATCCTGGCAAAGCCGCCCGCGGCGCCTCGGGGGATGACGGAGATCGCCGAAGGGCTGCTCTTCATCCAGGACGAGGCCTCGCAGCTGGTCTCGCGGCTGCTGGCGCCCCGCAGGGGGGAGCGGGTCCTGGATCTCTGCGCGGGGACCGGCGGGAAGACCACCCACCTTGCGGCCTTGATGGAAGACGGCGGCGAGATCGTCGCTGCCGACATCCAGCAGGCCAAGCTCGCTGCCCTCGAGTCGACGGTACGTCGTTGGGGGATCTCGATTGTGCGCACCGCCCTCGCCGATGCGACGGACCCTGCCGGGACGGCCGCCCTGGGAAGCTTCGACCGGGTCCTCGTCGACGCCCCCTGCTCGGGACTCGGCACCCTGCGGAGAAACCCCGAGATCCGCTGGCACCTCACGGAGCAGAGGCTCGCGGGGTTTGCTTCCCTCCAGGGCCGCATCCTGGCGAACGCGGCCGCCTGCGTGAGGCCCGGCGGGGTGCTCCTCTACAGCACGTGCTCCGTCATGGCAGAGGAAAACGACGGCGTCGTCACGGCCTTCCTGCAAACCCATCGCGACTTTTCACCGGTGCGGCCGGCTGCCGATTTCCCCGCCGGGGCTGTGGACGAAACGGGGGCTTTCCGGACCTTTCCTCACCGCCAGGGAACGGACGGCTTCTTCGGGGCCCTGCTCATCCGTCGTCGCTGACGTCCCGCACGGCCTGCATCATCCGTTGACTATGCCTGCCCTTGATGTTATTTTTCCCCTGCGGCTCCGACAAAACGGTCGAGGGAGACCGGTGTCGGAGCCCTTTGAATTTTGTCAGCGGAGAAAGACATGATCCTCAAGCAACTCCAGGTGGGCCACATGGCCGTCTTTGCCTACATCGTCGGCGACGAAGAGACGGGGGAGGCCCTCGTGGTCGACCCCGCGGCGGAGACGGACCGGATCATCGCCGAGGCCCGCAAGAGCGGCCTCACGATCCGCACCATCGTGAACACCCACGGGCACGTCGACCACATCTCGGGCAACGCCGACATGAAGGCCAAAACCGGGGCGAAGATCGTCGTCCACGAGCGGGACGCCGACATGCTCACCTCCACGCCGGCCATGATCCTTGCCATGTTCCGGGCGAAGGCCTCGCCGGCCGCGGATGTCCTCGTCCGCGACGGGGACATTGTCGCGGCGGGCAAGGTCAAGCTGAAGGTCATCCACACGCCGGGTCACACGCCGGGAGGGATCTCGCTGTACACAAACGGCTACGTCTTCACGGGCGACACCCTCTTCGTCGAGGCCGTCGGGCGGACGGACCTGCCCGGCGGTTCTTGGAGCACCATGGAGAGGGCCATCAAGGAGCGGCTCTTCACCCTGCCCGATGACACGGTCGTCCTGCCGGGGCACAACTACGGCAGGAAGCCGACCTCGACCATCGGCGACGAAAAGCGCAACAACCTCTACATCCGATGAGCCAGGAGGAGACCATGACGAAACCCGCACTGTATCAGACCGACCTCGAGGGCCTGAAGCTCGTCAACCGCGGCAAGGTTCGAGACATCTACGACCTGGGAGAGCACCTGCTCATCGTGGCGACGGACCGCATCTCGGCCTTCGACGTCATCATGCCCAACCCCATCCCCGGGAAAGGGGAGGTCCTGACGAAGCTCTCCGAGTTCTGGTTCCGGCGGATGGCCGACATCGTCGGCAACCATCTCGTCACGACGGACGTGGACAGGTTCCCCGAGGTTTGCAGGCCCCACCGGGACGTCCTGAAGGGCCGCAGCATGCTCGTGCGGAAGGCAAAGCCCCTCCCCGTGGAGTGCATCGTCCGGGGCTACATCACCGGCTCAGCCTGGAAAGACTACACGGCCGGCAAGCCCGTCTCGGGCATCCGGCTGCCCGCCGGGCTCAAGGAGTCCTCCAGGCTGCCCGAGCCCATCTTCACCCCGTCCACGAAGGCCCCTGAGGGGGAACACGACCTGCCCATCTCGATCGACGACATGGCCCGCCTTGTCGGCCGGGAGCTGACAGACCGGATCATCGCCCTGAGCCTCGCCATTTACAGGCGAGCCGACGAGGTCGCAAACGCCGTGGGCATCATCATCGCCGACACGAAGATGGAGTTCGGGCTTGCGGACGGCGAGCTCATCCTCATCGACGAGGTGCTCACACCCGACTCCTCCCGGTTCTGGCCGCTGGACGACTACGCCGAGGGGCGCGGGCAGAAAAGCTACGACAAGCAGTTCCTCCGGGACTACCTGCTGTCCCTGAAGTGGGACCAGAAGCCCCCGGCACCTCAGTTACCCCCTGATATCATTGAGAAAACCCGGCAAAAGTACGAGGAGGCCCTCCGCCGGTTCACGCAAACGGCTTGATTCCCAAAAAAAGCCGGTCCCTGCCTTGACAGGCCCGCAAGGCATCCTTACTTTATCGCAAAATCTCAAGGGAGTGGTGCGCCCGGAAAAAAACGCGCGTACTGGACATGAACAGGCGGGACTACTACGAAATTCTGGGCGTTGACCGAAACGCCTCCGACGAGGAAGTCAAAAAGAGCTACCGCAGGCTCGCGATGCAGTACCACCCGGACCGCAACCCCGGGGACAAGAAGGCCGAGGAAAAATTCAAGGAGGCCGCCGAGGCCTACGAGGTGCTGCGGGATGCCGAGAAGCGCAAGATCTACGACCGGTACGGGCACGAAGGGATCAACGGAACCGGCTTCCGGGGCTTCTCCGGCTTCGACGACATTTTCACGAACTTCAGCGATATTTTCGAGGACATCTTCGGGTTCCCCGGCGCACGGACCCGCACCCGATCCGCGGTCCGCCAGGGGGCCGACCTGCGTTACGACCTCAAGGTGTCCTTCATGGATGCCGTGAAGGGGACCTCCACCCAGATCGAGCTGGAGAAGCTCGAGCAATGCAGGGAGTGCAACGGGACCGGTGCCGCCGCCGGAACGCACCCCGAAGGCTGTCCCCGGTGCGCGGGCCGCGGCTCGGTGACCCAATCGAGCGGCTTTTTCACCATCAGCACCACCTGCCCGCAATGCCGCGGCGCAGGCCGGGTCATCAAGAACCCCTGCAAGGGCTGCTACGGGACGGGGAAGGCCAAGACCCGAAAGACCGTCAGCCTGAAGATCCCCGCCGGCGTCGAGACGGGATCCCGGCTGCGGCTGCGCGGGGAAGGCGAGGAGGGGGAGTTCGGCGGTCCCAGCGGCGATCTCTATGTCTTCATCCACGTGGAGCCCCACGAGTTTTTCGAGCGCGACGGCTACGACATCCTCTGCCAGATCCCCATCTCCATCACCCAGGCCGCCCTGGGGGCGACGATCGACGTGCCGACCATCGACGGCAAGGAATCCCTGAAGATCCCCCGGGGCACGCAGAGCGGCAGGGTCTTCCGCCTCAAAGGCAAGGGGGTCGCCCATCTCAAGGGCCTCGGCCGCGGGGACCAGGTGGTCCAGGTCCTCGTCAAGGTCCCCACCAACCTCACCAAGAAGCAGGAGGAGCTCCTGCGCGAGTTTGCCCGCCTCTCCGGCGAGCCCGCATCCTGATCCCGACCCGGTGCACACCAGCACGGGTCGATCGGGCACGCCGGTTGCCGGAAGCCCGCGGCAAGACGGGCTCCGCGATCCTTGCGCCGCAAGAAAGAATGGACAATTCGGGGGGCATTGATTATATTTCCATCGAACCCGGCCGCACCGGCAAGAAAAGGATAGCGTCATGGCAGAGCGGAACGCCTTCAGGGAAGTGCCCGTCGAGTTGCTGCGCTGGACCTGCAACCCCGACCGGCTCGGCTTCGAGACCACGAAGGAGTGCAGGAAGACCGATGCGATCATCGGGCAGGACCGGGCCGTCAAGGCCATCACGCTGGGTCTCGAGATCGACAGCCCGGGCTACAACATCTACGTCTCCGGGATGACGGGCACCGGCAAGACGACGACGATCAAGAACCTCCTGAGCCAGCTCGACCTCAAGAAGCCCATCCCCAACGACATCTGCTATGTCCACAACTTCAAGGACCCCGACAGCCCGCGCGTCCTGCTGTTTCCGGCCGGCAGCGGCAGGAAGTTCCAGAAGGACATGGACGACCTCGTCGCCCACCTCCGCAAGGAGATCCCGCTGATCCTCGAAAGCGACGAGTTCAAGAAGGAGTCCGAGGAGATCAGCAACCGCTTCCGGCAGAAGCAGAAGGAGATCGTCCGCGAGTTCAACGAACAGCTCCTGAAGGAGAACTTCCAGCTCGTCCAGTTCCAGATGGGGCCCTTCACCCGGCAGGATATCGCGCCCATCGTGGAGGGGCGCCCCGTGCCCTTCGAGCAGCTCGAGGCCCTGGCCGAGGAGGACAAGTTCAGCCGCGAGGAGCTGGAGAAGATCCGGCAGAAGATCGTCGAGATGCGCATCGAGCTCGAGGGCGTCATGCGGGAGACGAGGGAGATCGAGCGCGAGATCCGAAAGCAGATCGGGATCCTGGAGCACAAGTACGGGTCCCCCGCGGTGACGGCCCAGATCTCGGACCTGCGCCTGCGATACGGCGAAGCCAATGAGAAGGTCAACGCCTACCTCGACGAGGTCCAGGAGCACATCCTGTCGAACCTGAAGATGTTCCAGGAAAAGGAAGAGGAGCAGCCGCAGCAGCCCCTTCCCTTTCCCGTGCCCCAGATGCCCGTGAAGCGCTTCATCGAATTCAAGGTCAACGTGCTCGTGGACAACTCGGCAACCGAGAAGACCCCCATCATCATCGAAACGGCCCCGACCTTCAAGAACCTCTTCGGCACGATCGAGCGCGAGGTCGACCGCTCGGGCTTCTGGCGAACCGACTTCACCCACATCAAGGCCGGGTCGCTCCTGCGGGCCAACGGCGGCTACATCGTCTTCGATGCCCTCGAGGCCCTGATCGAGCCGGGGGTCTGGACGTTCCTCAAGCGGACCCTGAAGAGCCGCGAGATGAACATGCAGCCCTACGACCCCTTCAGCTTCCTGCCCACGGCGATCAAGCCCGAGCCGATCCCCCTGGACATCAAGGTGATCATCATCGGCGACGACTACCTGTACTACCTGCTCTACAACCTGGAACGCGAGTTCAAGGAGATCTTCAAGACGAAGGCCCAGTTCGATACGGAGATGGCCAACTCCGACGAGAACATCCGGGAATACGTGTCGGTCATCAAGCGGATCGTCGACGAGGAGAAGCTCCTCGATTTCGACAAGAAGGCCGTCTGCGCCGTCGTGGAGTACGGCGTGCGCCTCACGGGCCGGCAGAAGAAGCTCTCGACGCGGTTCAGCGAGATCGCCGACCTGATCCGCGAGTCCCACTACTGGGCCAAAAAGGACGGCAGCGACCTCGTCCTGGACAGGCACGTGGACCGGGCCTACGAGGAAAAGATCAACCGGGTCAGCCAGATCGAGGAGAAGATCCAGGAGCTCATCGACGACGGCACGATCATGATCGACACGGAGGACAAGGTCGTGGGGCAGGTCAACGGCCTGTCCGTCTACGACCTGGGGGAGCACGCCTTCGGCAAGCCCTCGCGGATCACGGCCAAGACCTCCATGGGCCGGGCCGGGATCATCAACATCGAGCGCGAGGCCAAGCTCTCGGGAAGGACCCACGACAAGGGCGTGCTGATCCTGGAGGGTTATTTCCGGGGCAAGTACGCCCAGAACAAGCCGCTCACCATGAGCGCCAGCATCTGCTTCGAGCAGTCCTACGGCGGTGTGGACGGCGACAGCGCCTCCTCGACGGAGATCTACGCCATCCTCTCGAGCCTGTCGGAACTGCCCCTGCGGCAGGACATCGCCGTGACGGGCTCGGTGAACCAGAAGGGGGAGATCCAGCCCATCGGCGGCGTGAATTACAAGATCGAGGGGTTCTACGACGTCTGCCGGGCCCGGGGGCTCACGGGGCAGCAGGGGGTCATGATCCCGCATCTCAACGTGCCGGATCTCGTCCTGCGCAAGGACGTCGTCAAGGCTGTCGCCGAGGGCAAGTTCCACATCTGGCCGGTCAGGACCGTCGACGAGGGCATCGCGCTGCTGACCGGTGTGCCCGCCGGAGAGATGGACGACAAGGGCAACTACCCGGAGGGCACGGTAAACTTCCTCGTGGACAGAAAGCTCCGGTCCCTGGCGGAGGGGATCAGGGCCTTCGCCGAGGAGGGAAGGCCGCCCAAGCCGTCCGAGGAGACCAACAACCAGAGTGCCGGGAAAGGGGAGGGATGCGTATGATCCAGCGGAGTCGAGCGGCTGTGGCGTTGATCCTGCTTGCGTGCTGTGTTTGCCTCTACGGCTGTCCGTTCCTCGTCGTCACCGGGGCTGCCGTCGCCGGGGGCACCGGGACCTACTATTACGTGGAAGGGGAGATGAGGACCGACTACTACTTCTCGGTGCCCGCCGTCTGGTCCGCCGTCGAAAAGACCATCGCCGACATGAAGGGGCGCGATGTCGAGCCGGACAAGCAGACCGAGGGCGGGAAAATCGTGGCCGTGATCAACGACGAGAAGGTCACGTTCCGCCTCAAGTACAAGGACAAGGACCTGACGACCCTCGGCATCCGCGTGGGAGTCATGGGCAACGAGACGGCTTCGAGGCTGCTGCACGACCGGGTGGCCGACAATCTGATGAAAAAATAGGACACGGGTACGGGAGATGCAGGCAAACGGGTGCGGGCTGCCGATCCGGACCGCCTGAGGCCCCGTCCCCGGAAGAGAGACGATGTACAAAACCATTCTGGTCGTCGATGACGAGGAAAGCATCTGCCAGGCCCTCCAGGGAATCCTGGCCGACGAGGGCTACGACGTCCGAACCGTCGGAAGCGGCGAGGAGGCCCTCAAGGCCGTCGAGGAGGACCCGCCGGATTTGGTGCTGCTCGATATCTGGCTACCCGGCATGGACGGCCTCGAGGTGCTCAAGATCATCAAGAGCGAGAACCCCCAGGTCCAGGTCATCATGATGTCGGGCCACGGCACGATCGAGACGGCCGTGAAAGCCACCAAGCTCGGGGCCTTTGACTTCATCGAGAAGCCCATCTCCCTGGAAAAGGTCGTCCTGCTCGTCAACCACGCCCTCGACCTCGTGCGGCTCGAGGAAGAGAACAAGCTGCTCAAGCAGAAGGTCACGTCCGCCTTCGAACTGATCGGCCAGAGCAAGACGATCCTCGAGCTCAAGGAGATGATCCGGATCGTCGCCCCCACGAACGCCTGGATCCTCATCATGGGGGAAAACGGCACGGGGAAGGAGCTCGTGGCGCGCTCGATCCACTACCAGAGCAAGAGGGCCAAGCGGCCCTTCATCGAGGTCAACTGCGCGGCCATCCCCGAGGAGCTCATCGAGAGCGAGCTGTTCGGCCACGAGAAGGGCTCCTTCACGGGGGCCACGGCCAAGAAGCGCGGGAAATTCGAGCTTGCCCACGAGGGGACGCTCTTCCTCGACGAGGTGGCCGACATGAGCCTCAAGGCCCAGGCGAAGATCCTGCGGATCCTCCAGGAGAAGAAATTCGAGCGGGTGGGCGGCAACAAGTTCATCGACACGGACGTCCGCGTCCTCGCGGCGACGAACAAGGACCTCGAGAAGGAGATGGAGGCGGAGCGTTTTCGCCAGGACCTCTACTACCGGCTCAACGTCATCCCGCTCACCATCGCGCCGCTGCGGGAACGCAAGGAGGACATCCCCATCCTCGCGGCCCAGTTCGTGAGCGACTTCTGCCGCAAGGAGGGGATCGAGCCGAAGGCCATCGCCCCCGATGCCATCGACGTGTTCATGGAGCACAACTGGCCGGGCAACGTGCGGGAGCTCAAGAACATCATAGAGCGCCTGGTCATCATGACGAAGGGCGACACGATCCGGGCCGATGACATCCCCCCCCTCTCGAAGGAGGAGCAGCCCGGGGAGACCATGGACACCCTCTTCATGCACAACTCCTTCCGGAAGGCGAAGATGGAGTTCGAAAAGAAATTCATCATGCGCAAGCTCCAGGAAAACGAGGGCAACATCTCCAAGACCGCCGATTCCATCGGCCTGGAGCGCAGCAACCTGCACCGGAAGATCAAGACGCACAGCCTGGAATCAAAAAAAGAATAGACGGCAAGACGTCGGGAGCCGTCTCGGAACAAGGCCCTTGCCCCCCGCAAGGGCCTTTTCATTTCCCCACTCCACACCGGGGTTCAGGGTTCCGCGTTCGCCGCTGCGAGAACCGGCTCCTCGACCTGTTCGATGGGCAATTCGAAGGCGACAACGGTCCCCCGGGGCACGTTGTCCGCCACGGTGACCGAGCCCCGGTGCTCGCCGATGATGGAGCTCACGATGGCCAGCCCGAGACCCGATCCGGATTTCTTCGTCGAGTAGTAGGGCTCGAACATTTTGGACTTGTCCGCGCGGGACACGCCGGTCCCGTTGTCGCGGACCTCGACGCGGGCCCGGCGGTGCTCCCGGTCGTGCATCGTCGCGATCTCGATTTTCCCCGAGTCCCGGTTCACGGCGGCGACGGCGTTGTCCAGGAGGTTGACCATCACCCTCTTGATCTGCTCGGCATCCAGCCGGAGCCGGGGCAGCGTCGGGTCGGGCTGATAGTCGAAGGCAATCTCCTTGTGGGCATCCTGGTAGAGCACGACGGCGTCGCGGACGACCTCGTTGAGATCGTTCGGGGTGAGATTGGCCACGGGCATCCGGGCGTAGCGGGAGAACTCGTTGACGAGATTCTTGAGGACCTCGACCTGATTGATGATCGTACGGGTGCACTCCACGAACACCGGTCCGTCCTCCCCCATCCGGTCTCCGAACTTCCGCTGCAGCCGCTGCGCCGAGAGCTGGATGGGGGTGAGGGGGTTCTTGATCTCGTGCGCGATCCGGCGGGCCACCTCCCGCCACGCGGCGATGCGCTCCGCGCGCTGCAGCTGGGTGATGTCCTCGAAGACGACGACCATGCCCATGTAGTTGTTCTCGTCATCGAGCAGCACCGTCGTGGTCACGAGCAGGGTGAGGGCCCGGTCCTTGAGGGTGATCGGGATCTGCTTCTCCACGTAGCCTGTTTCCGCGCCGGTGATCTCCGAGAGAATCTCGCGGACGAGGTCGAGGTGTCCTGGCTGGAGCACTTCCTCGTAGCGGTGGTGCAGGACGTTCTCCGTCTTGATGTCGAGCAGCTTCTCGGCCGCCCGGTTGACCGTCGTGATGACCCCCTCGCGGTCGATGGCCACGACGCCGGCGGAGACGTTGCGCAGGACCGTCTCCATGTACTTGCGGCGCTGCTCGAGCTTCTCCTTGCTCACCTTCAAGTCCGCCGTCATCCGGTTGAAGGAATCCACCAGGACGCCGATCTCGTCATCGGCCACGACGTTGATCTTGTAATCGAGGTTCCCCTGGGCGATCTCGTGTGTCGCCTCGGCAAGGTCCTGGACCGGTTCCGTGATGCCCTTGGCCAGGAAGAAGCCGAACCAGGTCGCCGAGAAGATGATCAGCAGCGTCACCACGAACAGGATCACGATGTAGCTCGTCTTGATGGGGTTCTTGAGCAGCTTGAACTGCTTGTACTCCTCCGAGATCCGGGAAATCGTCGTCGTCTTGTCGACGAGCCCCTTGGGGACATAGCAGTTCACCACGACGGCCCCGATGACGACCGACGAGCCGGGCGTGACGTAGACGGGCGCGAAGCCGCGGATGAAATCCCCCAGGCCGACGGACTGCATCGTCGTGAACTGCTTGCCGGCCCGGATGTCATCCCGGAGCTTGGGCGACAGGCCCAGGTCGGGGATGTCGGGGTTGCCGGGGTCCTTGAAGACGAGCTTCTCCGTCTCGTCGTTGAAGTACACCTCGATGAGGCCCAGCTTGTAGATGCGCTGCCGCTGCTCCACGAGGGAACGGAGGTATTCCAGTCGGTCCTTTTCGAACAGCCGGTTCCGCGTGATATCGGCGCTCAGCTGCTCGGCGTAGTATTTCACGTTCTCCGAGGTCTGCTGGTAGTAGTTCTGCGCCAGCTCGAGGGAGAGGTTGAGGGCGCCGCCGACGCGGATGTTGAACCAGTTGTCGATGCTGTAGGACAGGAAGTTGGTGGCCACCAGGAACAGGATGAAGGTCGGCACGAGGCTGAGCGTCACGAAGGCCGCGACGAGCTTGGTCCGCAGCTTTGAGCCCAGGACGCCCTTGCGCCTCTCGTAGACCAGCTTGACGATGTTGCGGACGATGAGGAAGATGAGCAGCAGGACGAGGATGATGTTGACGTTGATGAGTCCGAAGATGACCACGTCGCGGAAATCGGGGACGAGGGCCTCCTTGCTGAAGATGCTGGTCTCGATGAAGGTCAGCAGGATGATGCCGATGACGACGGCGACGATGATGATCCGCTCGCGCCGCCGGCGCTTCATCTCGGCGCTGACCGCGGCCTTCTGCTGTTCGGTTCTCGGGTCCATGGATGCGGTTCGGGGATCAGCGGCCCGCGACGGCGCCGCATGCCTCTCTACGCCAATACATTCAAGCCGGGGAATTGTAAAGGGCCATTAAACGAATCCGGGGCGAACGGTCAAGCGGCTCGGGGCGATCCTGAAAGGGCAATGTCCGACGCCCGCACCCGTTACCGTGCCTCTTTCGCCGCGACCCTGTGATTACGGGATCAGGTGGCTGCCATGGCGGTCTTGGCGCCGGGCGTCTGCTTCCCCTGTGACTCCGCCCTGGCGGCGGGATGAGGGTGTGACACGATTTCCCAGCTCTCTTCGCTGGCAAGAAGGGTCTTCAGGAGATGGGTGTTCAGCTTGTGGCCCGATTTGTACGCCGTGAAGTGGCCGAGAATCGGCATACCGATGAGGTACAGATCCCCCACCGCGTCGAGAATCTTGTGCTTGACGAACTCGTCGTGCGACCGGAGCCCTTCCTTGTTGATCACCTTTTCGTCGTCGAGGACGACGGCGTTCTGCAGCGATCCGCCGAGGGCGAGGCCCTTGGCCTGCAAATACTCCACGTCACGAAGGAACCCGAAGGTCCTGGCCGCGCTGATTTCCTGCTCGTAGGCATCGGACGTGAAGATCAAGTGGTAGCTTTGCGTGCCCACGACGGGGTGCGGAAAATCGATCTTGTAGGTGATGCGGAAATCGGGCGCAGGCTCCAGCATGGCCATGCTCTCGCCTTCAGAAACGGCAACAGGCTTGATGACCTTGAGATAGCGGCGGGGCTTGCGCAGCGTCCTCAGGCCCACGCTCTTCAATGCGCGGACGAACGGCTGGGCGCTGCCGTCCATGATGGGCACTTCGAAGGTGTCCACTTCCACTATGGCATTGTCGATGCCGAGGCCCCGGAAAGCGGAGAGCAGGTGCTCAACCGTGTGGACCCGGGTGCCGTTGACCCCCAGGGTGGTGGCCAGCGTCGTGTCGGTGACATTCCAGATATCGGCCGCGATGCGGTTGTCCGAGGCGACGTCTTTCCGTATGAAGACGATCCCCGCGTCCGCCTCGGCCGGCTTGACGGTCATGCCGACCTTTCTGCCGGAGTGGAGCCCTACACTGCGGAAATTTATCTCTTCCTTGATGGTTTTCTGCCAGTCCATTGCACGTCCCGAAAAACAGGGTGGTCTTGCTATGAGCAAGCGTCATGCCACGAAAGCCAGGGGACAAGAATCGGTGGAAAAATGTTTATATTACTGTAATCATTCAATAAAATGGAAATTCAGCCTGCGTATTCCCCTAGCAACCTGCGCAAAGGGAAGGCCCGATTGTTGCAATAAAGACACACAACTTCTAAAAAAGTCCTTGAGTCTGCAACGGCCCAAAGCGGTTGAACCGAAGGCAAGAGGGCGTGGAGGCAGGAGAAGTCAGTCGCCTTTATAATACCGCTCTTTTTCGCTGAAGAGGCATCCGCAGTATTTTTGCCTGTACAGGTCCATTTCTTTGGACAGTCGAACCCCCTCCTCCCAGCCCGTCCTGAAATCGCGATAATAGAAGGGGACTTTCATGTCCCGGGCGATGGCCTCGCCGGTCTGCCGGATCAGGTCGTGTTTCTGGTAGCGGCTGTAGAGCAGGGTCGTCGTGAAGGCATCGAAGAGGCCCTTCCGTGCCTCCGCGGCCGTGCGGCGGAGCCTCACCTCGTAGCAGTAACTGCAGCGGTCTTTGCCCATGAACGATGTCTTGCGCAGGAAGTCCTCCATGGGGTAGTCCGCGGCTTCCTCGACGGAGAGGCCTTCCTGCTTCGCGAAACCGCGCAGCGTTTCGAGCCGTTTCCGGTATTCGAGATAGGGATGGATGTTCGGGTTGAAGAAGAGCCCCTCGATCTTGCCCGTTTCCTTGCGGAGAATCTGAAGAGGGTAGATCGCACACGGCGCACAGCAGATGTGGAGCAGGATTTTCATCCTTGGTCACCCCTACCCGGAGGCAGAGAGAGTATCATCGGCAAGGCTTTTGGGAATGCTGGAATGTTGGAATGATGGACTGTTTGAGAACCCATCATTCCTCTCTTCCATCGCTCCACCGTTCCTAGAATAATTCTTTCTGATTGCCCGACCACGCCCGTCCGAGGTGATCGTAGGCCGCCTTCGTGGCCACCCGGCCGCGGGCGGTCCGGACGATGTACCCTTCCTGCACCAGGTACGGCTCGTAGACATCCTCGATCGTGTGCCGCTCCTCCCCGAGGGACGACGAGAGGCTGTCGATCCCGACGGGGCCACCGTTGAACTTGTCGATCAGAAGCAGCAGCAGTTTGCGGTCCATCGTGTCGAACCCCCGGTGATCGACTTCCAGGAACTCCAGGGCCTTCGCCGCCACCTCTCTCGTCACGATGCCGTCGGCCCGGACCTGCGCGTAGTCCCGCACGCGCCTGAGCAGCCGGTTGGCGATCCGGGGCGTCCCGCGCGAGCGCTGGGCGATCTCACCGGCGCCGCCGTCGTCGACCCGGATATTCAGGATCCTCGCCGAGCGGCGGACGATGGTGGCCAGCTCCGCCGGGTTGTAGAACTCCAGGCGAAAGCTCATGCCGAAGCGGTCGCGAAGCGGCGAGGTAAGCAGCCCCGCCCGGGTCGTGGCCCCCACGAGAGTGAACCGGGGGATGTTGAGCTTCATGGAGCGCGCCGACGGGCCCTGCCCGACCAGGATATCGATGTGGTAGTCCTCCATGGCAGGGTAGAGGATTTCCTCCACCACGTTGGGCAGCCGGTGAATCTCGTCGATGAAGAGCACATCGTGTTCCTGGAGATTCGTGAGGATCGCGGCCAGGTCGCCCTGCCGCTCGATGACGGGCCCCGAGGTCACCTTGATGCCGACGCCCATCTCCCGGGAGAGGATGTAGGCAAGCGTCGTCTTGCCGAGACCCGGGGGGCCCGAGAGCAGCACGTGGTCAAGGGCCTCGCCGCGCATGCGCGCCGCCTCGATGAAGACGGCAAGGCTTTCCTTCACGCGCTCCTGGCCGACGTACTCGGCGAGCGTTCTCGGCCGGAGCGTCCCTTCCTCTTCGCGCTCCCGCTCCTCGCTCGCGGGATCCACCAGGGGGTTCCTTTTTTCTTCCTTGTCCAGCACCTTTTTCACATCCTGCGTCGCCGGCGCCGCATCGGCCTTGTCCTCAGGAAAGCTCCTTGAGCGAGCGCTTCAGGACCTCCTCCAGCGCGAGACCGTCGCCGGCCTCCTCCAGGACCCGGTCCAGCACCATCTTCGCCACGTTTTTCTTGTACCCCAGGTTCACCAGGGCCGACAGGGCGTCTTCCCGGACGGCGTCGATGGGGCCCTGCGCTTTGGCCTCCGCCCGGGCCTCCTGCGGGGCGAGCTTGATCACCCGGTCGCGCAGCTCGAGGATCATCCGCTCGGCCATCTTCTTTCCGACGCCGGGAATCTTCGTCAGCGTCTGCCGGTCTTCCGTGAAAACGGCCCGGATGAAATCGGCCGGAGAGATGCCCGAGAGCAGGCCGATGGCCAGCTTCGGGCCGATGCCGTTGACGGACAGCAGCAGCTCGAAAATTTGTTTCTCCTCCAGCGTCCGGAACCCGTAGAGATGGATCGCGTCCTCCCGGACGGCGGTAAAGACGTTGAGGGCGACCGGCGATCCCTCCTCTGCAAGCTCGTAGAACGTGGACAGCGGGATGAAGACCCGGTAGCCGACACCGTTGACCTCAACGGTGATATGGCTGGGGGACTTGAAGCGGAGAATGCCGGTGAGGCTTGCGATCATATAAAAAACCTGGCTTATGGCAAAGGGCTGGAGGCGAAGGGCAAGAGACCGGGAAAAGATCCGTTCCCGCTTCCCTTGAGCCTTATGCCTTCAGCCATTCGCCGGAAGGATGCGGTCAGAGGGCCGCATCCTTTCGGGTATTCGTGTGGCAGATGGCGACGGCGAGGGCGTCGGAGGCGTCCGGGGGGAGCGTCTCCTCCAGCTGCAGGATCGCCCGGATCATCATCTGGACCTGGTGCTTCTCGGCCTGCCCGTACCCGACGACGGCTTTCTTGACCTCGAGGGGCGTGTACTCGTACGCCGGCACGCCGCTTCGCGAGGCCGCCAGGAGCGCGACCCCCCGCACATGCCCCTGCTTGATGAGG
>JABLXY010000004.1:347500-505583 GCA_013177795.1 Syntrophaceae bacterium
GGAAGAGCTTGACGACCTCGTCGCGCCTGTCCTTCACGTTGTAGATCCAGAACAGCGCCCAGATGACCGAGCTGCCGAGCGCGAGGAGCGCACCCGGGAGGTTCGTGAACCGGAAGGACAACACGTCGCCGCGGGTGGAGATGACGAAGACGCCCGAGAAGCTGACGACGATGGCAAGTACGCTTGCCCACCGGATGGGCTGCTTCAGGATCGCCATGGAGAGCAGCACCAGCATGATGGGCCAGGTCCAGTTCAGGGGCTGAGCCTCCTGGGCGGGCAGCAGCGAGTAGGCCTTGAAGAGGATCACGTAGTAGAGGAAGGGGTTGAGAAACCCCAGGGCCGCCGATCGGGCCACGTCCTGCGCCGGGGAGTTCACGATGACGGCCAGCTTGCCCTGGACGACGACGATGACAAAGAGGGCTGCAAGCGACACGACGGACGCCCCCAGGAGCATCTCGAGAAAGCCCAGGTGCCCGAGCGTCAGCTTGAAGGCCGAGGCCACGGTCGACCAGAGCAGCACCGTCGCCGCGGCGTAGAGATAGGCCTTCGTCTGTCGCTCCATCGGCGATGTCCTCGCTGCACGACGTCCCCCTTCGGCAACGGGGGATGCAGGGGGATGGTCTTCGTCCTGCTAATCACAGAACGGACCCTGACGCAACGGGAATGTGGAGAATGGCCTTGTTTTCGCGGCCCCTATCGGCTATAGACAGGTCGACCCCGTGATGCCGCCGGGAGAAGGAGATGCCATGAAGCTTGCCGAGAACCTCTACGTCTACGAGTGGACGAACTACTTCGAGAACAACTGCAACAGCTTCTTCATCGGGGGCGCCGTCGGGGCGCTCGTCGACCCGGGGCTGGGCAAGCACCTGCCGGACCTGCTGACGCGGATGGCCAAGGACGGCATCAGGAAGGAAGACATTCGATACGTCATCAACACCCACTCGCACCCTGACCACTACGAGGCCTCGGCGCTCTTCGACAGCTCCGCGGTCAAGATCGCCCTGTCGGAGATCGAGATGGAGTTCATGAAGGGCCCGGGGGCCTATCTCTATAAGCTCTTCGGTCTGAAGGCCCCCGTCGTAAATGTGAACCTGCCCCTGAAGGCGGGCGAGGTGAACCTCAACGGGGAACCCTTCCAGGTCTCCATCGTGCCCGGGCACTCGCCGGGCTCCATCGCCCTGTACTGGCCTGCGACGAAGGCCCTTTTCCCCGGGGACGTGATCTTTCAAATGAATGTGGGCCGGTCTGATTTTCCCGGCGGCGACAGCAAGCTCCTCAAGGAGAGCATCAGGAGCCTCTCGAAGCTGGACGTCGAATACCTGCTGCCCGGCCACATGGGCATGGTGACGGGGAAGGCGAACGTGAAGAGGAACTTTGAGAAAGTGATCGAGGGGATCTTCCCGTACCTGTAAGGACCCGCCGCAAGCCTCAAGGCCCAGAGAAAAGAAAACCCCTCACTTTCCTCCTTGTGCAAAGGGGGAGGAAAGGGGGATTTCGATCTTCTTGCCTACATTCCTGATTCCCGAAGCTCGGCATCCGCCGTGTTGTGCCGGCTACTGCCACCCGATGGGCTCGTAGCCCTTTTCCCTGAGGCAGCGGTTCACGAAGTTCTTGAAAACCGGGCTCGGCTCGGCCGCCTTGAACAGCCCGTGCGTGGCGCCCCCGGCAGCGCCTCCAGCGGCCCCTGCCGCGAGGCCCCTGCCGAAGTTGCCCGTCACGGCACCCACGGCCGCCCCCGTCGCCGCCCCGATGGCGCCGCCCCTGACGGCCCCCTCGGCCACTTTGGAATCCTGGTTTCTCCTCACGTGGGCCTCGGCCATCTGCATGCAGTCGTCGATATCCCGCTCGGCCTGCGCATTGCCCACCACCCTCAGGTGATTGTTCGGGTAAAGAACGGGCCGCTGCGAGGCGGCGCACCCGATGAAGGTCAGGCAAAGAAGGGTCAGAACGGGGAACATGATGGTTTTCACGCTTCACTCCTTTTCGATTCGGATGCTCGAGGCCCCCTTGGCTTTTTTCAGCAATGGGGCATCAGAGGTGATCCGGCCGACGAGGTTCACCTCGCTTGCCGGGACCGGGTCCGCCCCCGTGCTCATGGGCGTGCGCCCGAAGAAGATGGCCAGGGCGTGTCCCGGCGGCCAGTAGCCGATGTCACCGACTCTTACCTTCCCCGTGGCCGTTGCGTCAAGGGGAAGCTTCACGGGGATCGTGAGGTAGAACTCGTCGCCCCACTCGTTCGGGACCGCCTCGATGGGGAGCGTTGAGGCGATGGCCCTGGCGCATTCCGTGTCGGCAAGCTCCGCCGGGACAACGACGGGCCCGACGATGATCCTGATCTTCTGCGGCATGGCTGCCTCACTTTGCATCGACGATGGGGTAGCTCACGGTGACGCTGACGGTGAAGGTCTGTTCGCCCGGCGCGACGGGCACGCCGGAGGCCGCTGCGGCCTCCATGCGGGCAACCGGGTAGGGGCCGGGGCGAGCGCCTTCCTGCTCGGAGATCTTCACGGGCTTTCCGATTCTCACCCCCGCCGCCTCCGCATAGACCCGGGCGCGCCTCAGCGCGTCGGCCATGGCCTTCCTGCGCGCCTCGTCCATGAGCGGAGCGGGTTCGGCAACACCGAAACTCACCCCCCGGACCTGGTTTGCACCCAGGGCAACCGTCTCGTCAAGAAACCCCCCGAGCCGGGTCATGTCCCGGACCTTCACCGACAGCTCGTTTGTGACCTGGTAGCCCGCAATCTTCGGGGATTCCCGCTGATCCTTGTCGTATCGGTAGCGCGGCGCGACGTTGAACTGAGACGTCTGCACGTCCCTGTCCTCGATGCCCCGCTTGCGGATCAGGACGATGAGCTGGCTCATGGCCTCGTTGTTCTTCCTCAGCGCCTCGGCCGCCGTCGCCCCCTCTGTGACGACCCCCACGTGAACCCGGGCGAAGTCCGGCTTGGCGTGGGTCTCTCCCGAGCCCGTCACGGTGACGGCGGCCGGGCGGCATCCGGGATCTTCGGGAAACTGGGCTGCGGCCGTGCTGCAGGCGAGCGCCGTCAGGGCAACGGCAAAAAGGGCAAAGGTCTTTCTCATGATGTACCCCCTGTCGGGCATGATTCGCGGCGGGGCGCTGCCTGGGATCCCGACGGGGGCATCTTACCACAGCCCATGGCGATGCAAAGGGATTTTTGCTCAGGCTCTCCTCATGGCGAGGAAGGTCCCCAGGCTGTTTCCTGCTGCGAAGGCCATGATGCTGTAGACGCCGTCCATGGCGCTGTCCTTCAGCATCACGGAAAGAAGGAGGAAGTTGGCGACCGTGATCAGCCCGCTGAGCACCGTCGCGCGCCAGACGCGTCTCTGGGCCACGTCGCTCGTGTACTTGGTGATCAGCAGGTCGATGACAAAGCCTGCAAAGAAAATCAGGACGAGTTTTGTGATCATGGCAGACACCTCCCCGGTGGAACGGCTCGGGATCGTGTTTTCGCCGGATACGGCGCCTGGAGGATCGGCAATGTGCAGCCCCTTCCGGGCGGACGCACGTCTGCCCCCGGTTTCAGGCTGCAGGAATTTGCTCGAGAAGGTTACGATCGGGACGTATCCCGGTGATGGAAGGGAAAGACAGGCGGCCCGGGCTTACACCCCGTAACCTGCCGGTTGCTCACCAGCGCTCACTCCATCCTCCCTGACGGTTGATGAATTATGATCCCCAGGGAGAGGGAAAATGTCAAGGCGAAGATAACTCAACAAATACAAGAAGTTATTCTTCCTGGTCGTTTAATTGGTTCAACGTTTTCTCCACTATCGTCATGAAGAACTCGTAGTTCTCCCGGCAGGCGCGGTGGACGACAGGGGTGACGAGGTCCTTGTTCTCCTCGTAGAACTGGTCGACGAGGCTGCGGAACTCCTCCGTGTCGAACACGACGGGTGCCGAGTCCATCGTGATGGCATACCCGTGGAGGTAAAGCCCCCGGAGTTTGATGTCCTCGAGAGCCGCGATGCGAGGGTTCGGGGCGGCCTTCTTCTCCGGCTTTTTCTCCGGTGCCTGCGCACGTTTCGCTGCCTGTTTTTTCGCCGGAGGCTTTGGGGTCTGCGTCTTCTTTTTTTCCATCCCAGTCCCTGTAGGTTTCGGTCGTCGTTGAGCGTCTGCTCTTCGCTGTTTGCGCCCCCCGGGTCTCGAACCACGGTTCTCAAACCGCCCGGGTGATCCCTGCGGATATCCGGATTGAGCGCCAGGGCCGCCTTCGGGGGATCCCGTGCGACTCCTTCGCTCGCCCGGTCGACCTGCGCGGTTGAAGGGATCGAAGCATGCGGGAAATAGCAGAGAACCCGGGGCCTGTCAATCGGGAGACCGTTTCCCGAACTGCGGGCATATGGCCGACGAGCCGGGCTCGAACTCTCGGCAGACCCGGGGCCGTGTCTCGTAGATGGTGCAGGCGAACTTCCCCTCCCGGAAGTCCAGGAAGGGGCAGTCGTGGATGGTCATCCCCGTCGTGACGGACAGGACATGGTCTCCCACCCAGAGAGCGTCGCGGCAGGCCCGCAGGATGTCGTCACGGCCCTCCCGTTTCCATCGCGCCAGGTCATCGGCGTCGGCGTCGGCGATCATGTCGGCCATGCAGCAGGTGCCGCAGCGAAGGCAGGCTATGGACGCTTTGTCCGACAATTGCGGCCTCCGGGCTTGACGGGGCAACGCGGTTGTTGGTATGGCGTGGTGCTGGGTTGCCTGCTCGTTCTATACACCCGCGCCTGTCGTGACGAAAGGAAAAAGGGTGAACCAAACGTGCCCGCCCTTCACGATACACGCCGCTACCACCTGAACCACCCCATCGATCTCCTGACGGAGTTCACCGTGTGTGAATCGCTCGGTCACGAATGCTCGCCGACCCTCAGGGCCCTGGGCATGAAGAGGACCTACGGGGCGGTTCTGGGCGATCGTCTCGCGGAGAGGGGGCTCCTGCGCGAGGGGGCGGGGCTCTGCGAGATCGGGGGCGGCTACGGCAGCCTCATGCGGGGGATGCTGGAATCCCACGGGGAGCGCGTGCGGCGGGTCGTGATGGTGGATCTCTCCCGCTCCCTGATCGGCATCCAGCGCCGCGCCCTGGAACCCTGGAAGGACCGGGTGTGCTTCATCCTGGGCGATGCCCTCGAAGTGCTGCCCGCCCTCTCGGGGGTGGACCTGTTTCTCGTCAACGAGATGATCGGGGATCTTCCGGTGTGGACGGGTCTCGACCCGAAGAGACTTCCCGACGATGCGGCGGCCCTGGTCGACCGCTACGGGCTCTCCGTCCCCGGGGAGGGACCGTTTCACTTCAACATCGGGGCGATCAGGCTCGTCGAGGCGCTCTGTCGAAAAGGCTGCGCGGCGTTTGTGTCGGAGCACGCCAGTGACCCCCTCATTCCCCCGGGGATGCCCTTTCTCGTCCGGGGCCTCGATGCGGGCGGCTGGCCGCGGGAAATCCGGCTTTCGGCCCACTCGGAGTACACCATCCGGTTTTCGCACCTCGAGCAGGTTGCCCGCTCGCTCGGCCGCAGGGTCGAGACGGGGAGCCTCCTGGAGCTGATCGGCTTTCCGAGCGTGGAGAAGGCGCGCTTCATCTTCAACGCCCGGGCGTGCTCGACGGACGAGCAGGCGTTCACCTATGAGTTTCTCGATCACGTGAGGGAGTACCGATGGCTGATCATACACGGAGAGCGCTGAAGGCATGGTGCGAAGCGCAAACGGCGGGAGGGATCAGACCTTGATGCCGTACTTCTCGATGCGGTAGATCATGGTGGGGCGCGAGATGCCGAGGAGCCTGGCCGCCTTCGTCCGGTTCCCCCCGCAGCGCTGGAGGGCCTGCACGATGAGCTCCTTGTTCATCTCGTCGAGGTTCAGGCCTGAGGAGGGGATCCTCGGCACCGCGGGTTCCGCCCCCCCGGCCAGCGGCGGCGGCGTCGTCAGAAACTCCAGGTGCTTCCGGGTGATCTCGGGCGCGTCCTCCATCAGCATGACCCGCTCGATGGCGTTGCGCAGCTCGCGCACGTTGCCGGTCCAGGGGTGCTCGGCAAGGAGGCGCTTGGCATCCTCGCTGACCCGCTGGAAATTCTTGCTGAAGCGCTGGTTGAACTTGTTGATGAAAAACAGGGTGAGCGCCTCGATGTCCTCCTTGCGCTCCCGGAGGGGCGGGATGGTGATCCGGGCGACGTTGAGTCGGTAGTAGAGATCCTCGCGGAAGGTGCCCTCCCGGATGCACTCCTCGAGGCTCTTGTTCGTGGCGGCGATAATGCGGACGTCGACGTGTCTCTTCTCGGAGCCCCCCACGGGGTAGAAGGCCTTTTCCTCGAGAAACGTCAGCAGCTTGACCTGGGCCGAGGGCAGCAGCTCGCTGATCTCGTCGAGCAGGACCGTGCCCCCGTTTGCCGCCTCGAACTTCCCCTTCTTGCCCTCCTGCAGCCCGCCGGTGAAGGTGCCCTTCTCGTAGCCGAACAGCTCGCTCTCCACGAGGTCCTTGCTGATCGCCCCGCAGTTGATGCTCACGAAGGGCTTGTCGAACCGGTCGCTGCGGTGGTGGATGAGTCGCGCGATGACCTCCTTGCCCGTGCCCGTCTTGCCCTCGATGAGGACCGTCGTGTCGTAGCTGCGGGCGATCGTGTCGGCCAGCCGCAGGGCGAGCTTCATGGACGGGCTCTGGGCGACGATGTTGTCGAGGTTGTAGTCCTTGACGAACTGCTTTCGCAGCTCCTCCACCTCGCGCTTGAGCTTGAGGGTCTCCAGGGCCTTCTCGATGATGACGTCGAGCTCCTCGATGTCCAGCGGCTTGACGAGGTAGTCGAACGCCCCCATCTTGATGGAACGGATGACGGACTTGACGTCCTCGTAGGCCGTCATCATGATCACGGCGACATCCTTGTTGATCTCGCGGATATGGCCGAGGGTGTCGATCCCGTTGATGCCCGGCAGGCGGATATCGAGCAGGACGAGGTCGATGTCGTGCGTCGGCAGGATGCGCAGGGCCTCCTCCCCGCTTCCGGCGACGAAGGTGTCGTACTTCTCCGACAGGATGGTGTTCAGGGAGTTCTGCAGGAGCTTGTCGTCGTCGACGATGAGGATCTTATACCGGTACATGCGCCCTCTCCTCGTCGATGGGGAACCGCAGGGTGAACGTCGTCCCCTGGCCGAGCCGGCTCTTGCACTCGATCACGGCGCGGTGCTGCTCCAGGATCTTGTGGGCGATGGAGAGGCCCAGGCCCGTCCCCTCGGGCTTGGTCGTGAAGAAGGGATCGAAGATCCTCGGGAGGTCCTCCTTCGCGATCCCCGTGCCGCTGTCGCTGAACGAGATGCTGAGCCGGCGGTGCGGCTTTTTCGCCTCCGGCTCGACGCGGCTCTCCACCCGGACGGTGCCGCCCTGCGGCATGGCCTGCATGGCGTTGAGCAGGATGTTCACGAAAACCTGGTGAATCTGCTGGCTGTCGAACACGACGTCGGGGGCCTCCGGCTCAAGCGCCAGTTCGACGCGGACGTTGTGCTTTCGGAACTGGGAGTCGAGCAGGGAGACGGCGTCCTCGATCGCCCGGTTGATGGAATCGCTCTTCAGGATCGGGGGGGCGGGCCGGCAGAAATCCAGCATGCCCTTGACGAGACCCTTGATCCGCTCGACGCCGGTCAGCGTGTCGTCGATGATCTTGCGGGTCTTGTCGTCCGGGTCGAGCTGCCTGGCGAGAAACTGGACGTTGAAATTGATGCTGGCCAGGGGGTTGCGGATCTCGTGGGCGATGCCGGCCGAGAGCTGGCCCAGCGAGGAGAGGCGGTCCATCCGCCGCATCCACTCCTCGGACCGCTTGGCTTCCGTGAGGTCCCGGGCGATGAGCACGGCGCCCAGGACGGCCCCGTCGCGGCTCTTGAGCTGGGAGGAACTGACGCCGAGGACGGCGCGGCCCCCCTGCTTTTTCCGGATGACCAGCTCCAGGCCCTCCGTGATCCGGCCCTGGATGGCCTCCTGGATGATCGCCGCGACCGGTTCGTCGAAGACCTCGCGCGACGGCACGCCGGCAACCTTGTCCTTTTCTAGCCCGAAGAAGCGTTCCGTCATTTCGTTGATGGTGCGGATCGTCCCGTCGCAGTTGACGACCAGGATGCCGTTGGGGGAGCTTTCCACGACGTTTTCCGCGAAGTTGCGCTCGTTGACGAGTTGTTCGTAGAGGCGCGTGTTCTCGATGATGATGCTCGCCTGGTTGGCGAAGATGGACAGGTGCTGGATGTCCTCTTCCGTCAGGACCAGGGGGTAGCCGCCCCTGTCGGCCTCTATGAGACCGATGACGGATTCCCGCAGGTGCAGGGGCACGGCGATGGTGGCGAACCGGTTCTGCTTTGCGCTGACTTTCCGGTCCAGGTAGGTTACCCGGCTGTCGGCGCTGTAGTCCCGGATGTAGACGGTCTGTCCCGTTTTGACCACGAGGGTCTCGATGCACTCGTGACGTTCGAGGCTGAAGGGCCTCTTGAAGGCGATCTCCATCTCCTCTGGCGTGAAGCCGATCTCGTATTTACACTCGAGCAGCTTGCGGTCCTTGCTGACGAGATAGATGGCCACGCGGTCATAGCCGAAGACGTGCGCGGTTTCCTCGACGATGGCGGTCAAAACGGTGTCCAACGAGACGGGCCGGATGAGGAGGCTGCTGATCTTGTGGATGGAGGAGAGAAGCCGATCCTTGGCATGAAGATCGACGTTGTCCTGCCGGGGTGTCCATGGCGAGAGTCTTTGCTTTTCCGTCGATCTTTGCGCTTTCGGGCTCATGCGGGCCTTGGGTGGTGGGTTCCCGGCACCACGCATCAATAGATTACGCGCATCATGGCGCGCTCTGCAATGTTTTTTTCAGCCCCACCCTTTCCCGTGTCAGCCGTTCCAAGAAAAGGGAGAATGAAATCGCCGCCTGCCGATGAGCGATCCGGTTTCAGCAGGGTCTCCGCCGGTTTCAGCGTATGGGAAGCGACGCGAAGAGCCCGTTTAGGGTGTAGATGGCGACGAACCGGACGTCCCTGTCCCGTTCGATCCGATCGAGCAGGGCATCGATTTCGTCGAAGACCTCGCCGACATTCTCGACGCGGGCGGTAATGACACCCAGGAAGCCGCGCTTTTCGTACTTGACCAGCGGCTCCGGGAGCCTTCGGACCCTTGTCGCCGCCGCTCCGGCCGGAATGTACACCCTGCCGGGAATCGGTTCCGCCGCCATGACTTCGGCCACGCGGTCCCTCGTCCTGCCAAGGCAGGCTTGGGCCGGATCGGCACCCCACTGATAGATCGTTGCGGCTCTGTTCGGCGCCTTCATGTTGTCGCCTCCTCGTTCGTCAATCTGTTCGAATTCCAGCAGAGCAAAGGCCGTGCCCGGCTGCGAAGATTTCTAATTGTTCGATATTGCACAACATTTTGTGCGTCGCCCTTCGGTCGTGACCCCGGGAGAATGAAGCACTTCCTCCGCCTGCCGGCGACCCTCCGGGGAGACAAAAGAAAAACCTTTTAATATTAACCAGTTGAAAACTTGAAGCATTTGCTTTACTGCAGGAGCAGATGATTCACTCCTGTAAATCCTGTTCTTGGACGGGATGATGTGGTATGAAGCCACAGGCAAAAGGTGCAAGGACAAAGGGTCAAATCTTTGATTTAAAAATGGTTTTCTAATTCCGGGAACCCGAAACCCGGGGGCTGCAGGATGCTCGAGAAGCTGGAGGAGCAGATCAGGGCCATCGATGGGCTGGCGGGAACGTCTTCCGTTTCGGGGGAGTTCGTCCGATGGAGGGGACAGACGGAAGGGGTCCTGAAGGCCCTCTGCGGGGAGAACTCCTCCGAAGTCCAGGCCTTCAACGCAATCTATTTCACCCCGGTCTTCCTCACCTGCCGGATGGGGGACGAGGCCTTCGACGAGGCCTATCGCAACGGCCTCGAGGAGGCGCGGGCATTTCTCCTGTCGATACGGGACCGGATCATGCCGCGGGGCTGAGGGCCCTTTTTCGCCACGACACCCAGAGGGTGAGCATCCGGGTGGCCGCCATGGCCGTGATGAGCCGCGGCACCCAGAGCCAGAAGGCACTGATCCCGAAGGCCATGAACAGGATCGGGTCCTCTACCATGGAGTGGTTGATCCCGATGGAGAGCTGCAGCTCCTCGAGCTCCTCCTTTGAGATGTGCCCCTGCCTTGCTTCCTCCACGATGACGGCCCCCCCGTAGGCGAGGCCGAAGACGACGGCCGTCATCCAAAGGATTCCGACCTTCTCGCTCAGTCCCAGGACGCGCAAAAACGGCGACAGGGCCTTCACGACGGGCATGATCCATCCCATGCTCTTGGCGATTTCGAGCAGGGTGAGGATCGTCATGATGATCAGGAAAACCTTGACGGAAAGGTCCAGCATGGAGACCGCCCAGTCGTAGACCATGGCGGGGAAGGCCTGCGTGGAGGAACTGACCAGACTGCCCGCGTGGACGGCCGCGGAGGGGTTGGTCTCGATGAAAAAGGTCAGGGCCCAGACCGTGGCGACGGCGGCCGCGACACGGAACAGCGTCGCCTTCACGGGGTTGAGACCGGACTTGGCCTGGATGACCCCTTCCTGGACGAGGTTGTGGCAGATGAGCAGGAAATTGGCCAGCAGGGTCATCTCGGCGACGCTGAAGGGCAGCACCGCCATGGCCGCGATTCCGCCGTAGATACCCGTGAGCCCGCCGATGAGGATGGGCAGGGCCGCCATGGCCGGAAGGCCCATGAACCCCAGGAGGGGCGCGAGGAGAAAGTCGAGTGCGCCGAGCCACCCGGTCCAGGCGAGCACGGCCGTCAGGAAGGAAATGGGGATGATGATCTTCATCATCCACAGGAATCCGCCCCACCCCCGTTTCAATCCGCCGCTGAAGCCTTCCTTGAGTTTGGCCCGGGTTTCGGTCACGACAGCTTGATGATTCCTTTCAGGCTCCGCTCGATCTCGTCGCCCGACAGGACGCCGACCATCCGCTTCACCAGCTTCCCCTCGCGAAACAGGAGCAGGGAGGGCACGCCCTGGATGCCGTACTGCTGGGCCACCCGGGGATTGACCGCGACGTCGGTGCGGGCGATGACCGCACTGCCCTCGTACTTGACGGCGATCTCGTCGATCACGGGCGAGAGCATCCGGCAGTAAGGGCACGACGGCGAGTAGAAATAGACCAGGGCGGGCGCCCCGGAGGCCAGGACGTCGCGGGCGAACGTCCCGTCCCCGGTCTCCACGGGCCTCACGGCGAAGGCCTCGACGGCCAGCGGCGCACGGCACTTCCCGCAGCGGGGCCGGTCGTCGATGCGCGAGCGGGGGACGCGGTTCTTGGTCCCGCAGCGGAGGCACTCGATGATGACGGCTTCCTGATCCATTGCTTTCCTGAACTTCATCGGCATGCCGGGCCCACATTCCTTACGGCACAGACATCTCGACGGAGATGTGTCATCTGGCCACGTTGACCGGCACGGGCTTGAGCAGCTTCACGAGGTCAGCGGGCCTCATTTCCACGAGGAGACCCTTGCGGCCCGCGTTGATGTAGATCACGGGCAGGGAGAGGATCGTCTCCTCGACGTAGACGGGCAGGGCCTTCTTCGTGCCGAAGGGCGACGTCCCGCCCACCATGTAGCCCGTGTGGCGGTGCGCCGCCGCAGGGTCGCAGGGCTGCACCGCCTTGACGCCCAGGATGCGGGCGAGCTCCTTGGTGGAGACCTCCCGGTCGCCGTGCATGAGCACGATGAAGGGTGCTTTCTTCTCGTCCTCCATGACGAGCGTCTTGACGGTGAGGTGCTCGTCGACGCCGAGCTCCCTCGCGGCGACCTCCGTTCCCCCCCGTTCCTCGTACTTGTAGGGGCGCGGGATGAAGTCGATCCCGTTGTCCTTCAAGACCCGGATGGCCGGCGTTGCCGGTACGTGATCCTTGCTCATGGGCCTGCCCCGCGTGCGGTACGCTAGGGGTTCCTTAACACGATCGGGGGTCCTTTTGCCATCATCAATCCGCCCTCAGAGCAGCCGGTCCGTCGGCAGCGCATCCAGGATCTTTCTTTCGAGCCTCGAGACGGCGAGACGGGTGAGCCCCCGCGGACCGGCCCAGCGCAGCGGGGTGCCGCCCCCGGCAGACGGAACCGGCCCCCGGATCGAGACGGACATGACGTGCACCGTCACGGTGAAATGGGAATACCCGTGCTCGACGGAAAACAAGGCCTTCCCCGGGCTGCCCCTCAGGCTCAGCTCCTCCCGGAGCAGCCTGCGCAACCCCGCGGCCGGTGTCTCCCCTTCCCTCAGCACGCCGCCCGGGAATCGCCAGAGGCCGCCGAGCAGCCCCCGGGACGGCCGCCTTGCGAGTAGAAGTTCCCCCCGGTCATTGGCGATGAGCGCGACGGCCGCCTCCCGCCGCGGAACGGCCGCCGGCTTCCGCTTTGCGGGGATCGCATGCTGGGAGCCTTTTCTCCGCGCCTTGCAGATTGCCCCCAGGGGGCAGGCCGGGCAGTCGGGGCTTCGGGGCGTGCAGACGGCCGAGCCGAGGTCCATGAGGGCCTGGTTGTAATGGCCGGGTTCGTCTGCGGGGACCAGCCGTGCCGCGATTTCCCCGATCCTCTTTCTGGTCGTGCCGCGGTCCACGGGGTCTTCGACCGCGAAGAGACGGGCGATGACGCGGAGCACGTTGCCGTCGACGGCCGCAACGCGCCTTCCGAAGGCGATGCTCAGGATTGCCCCGGCCGTGTAATCGCCCACGCCGGGGAGATGTCGGAGCTCGTCCGGGTCGGCGGGGATCTTCCCGCCGTGCTGCCTCGCCACGACACGGGCCGCCTCGTGGAGGTGCCGGGCGCGGGAGTAGTACCCGAGCCCTTCCCATGCCTTGAGAACGGCCTCTTGGCGGGCCCCGGCGAGGGCACGGACGTCGGGGAACGTCTTCAGAAACCTTTCGTAGTAGGGCAGGACGGTTTCGACGCGGGTCTGCTGCAGCATGATCTCGGCTACCCAGATGCGGTAGGGGTCCGTCGTCCTGCGCCAGGGCAGGCCGCGCTTGTTTCTCCCGTACCAGCCGAGCAGCAGCCGCGGGATGTCCGCTTCGGCGTGTTTCCCCATGCCCGCACGGCGCATGGGACGCCCACATTGTGGGCCCTCTGCCTTTCGCCTTACGCCTTTTGCCATAATTTCTAGACGTGGTTGCGGAGCATCAGCTCCGCCGGGTGGGGGTTCAGATAGGTCTGCTCCTTCAGGTAGGGCTGGTTGTACTTCCGGACGTAGTGGGCAAGCAGGGTGACGGGGACGATCAGGGGGATGAGCCCCTTGCGGTACGAGCGGATGACCTCGAGGAGCTCCTGCTTCTCGTCGGCGCTGAGGACCTTCTTGAAGTAGCCCATGATGTGAGTGAGTACGTTTTCGTGCTTGGCTGCCGTGGGCTTGAGCGCCATGGCCTCCATGAGCAGCTTCTCGTAGCGCTCCAGGAGATCCTTCGTCGGCATTTCCCTGGCGTGCGCGACGAGGTTTCCCATCTCCTTGAGATGCCTGGGGCTGTGGGCCATGAGCAGCAGCTTGTTCTTCGTGTGAAACTCCACGAGGCGGCCCACTTGCCGGCCGCCCTCCATGAGGTCGCAGTACCGCTTGCAGGTGAAGATGCGCTCGATGAAGTTCTCCCGCAGGACGGGGTCGTGCAGGCGTCCCTCCTCCTCGACGGGGGTGAGCGGGAAATGCTCCATGAAGATCCGGGCGAAGACGCCCACGCCGATCTTCCGGGGCACCCCCTTGTCGTCATAAACCTTGACGCGCTCCATGCCGCTCGAGGGCGAGTCGCTCTTGAAGATGAAGCCGCAGAGGTCTTCCTTCTCCAGCTCCCTGACGCGCTTGCGGGCCCAGGCCTCCATCCGTTCCGTGTGGTCGGCGCCGGTCCTGTGAATGACGAGCCGAGGCCTCTGCGGGTCGCCGACGAGGCGGAAGGTGTCCCGCGGGATGCCGAAGCCGCACTCCACCTCGGGGCACACGGGCACGTATTCGACGTACTTCCCGAGGGTGTGCACCAGGAAGCGGTCCATGGCGTGTCCGCCGTTCCAGCGGACGTTCTCCCCGAGCAGTCAGGTGCTGATTCCGAGGCGGATCTTTTCCATGGTCGACATCCTACCACATCCTCTGTCCGGGGCAACCCAAAACTTCGGGGTTTTCGGAAGAGGGGACGTCCCGCTTGCCTGACGCCGGGATTGCGTGCTAGAGAAAGACCCATGGGACAACTGTCCCTGAGGGCAGCGCTCGTGGACAGGATCCGACGGATTCCCATCGGGGAGAAGGCATGGACGGATGCCCGGGGCTGGGTCCTGGACCCGCTTCTTCTGGCCGGGCTCGAGGGCGCGCCGCTGGGGAATCTGCACGTGGCGTCGATGAGGCCCGGGGCGGTGCGGGGAAACCACGCCCACGGCGCGGCGGAGGAGTGGCTTCTCTTCTGCGGCGGCCCGGCATCCCTTATCGCGGGGCCGGAGGAGATTTGCATCGGCGGCGGGGAGCCGGAGCTTTTCGCGATACCCGCGGGACTTCCCCACGCCATCGTCAATCGGTCCGACAAGGAGATCTTTCTGGTCGTTTTCTACGCGGAGAAGGAGCTGCAGACGGCGCCCGCGAAGGTTCTGTGAAGGGGCCCGCGTCCGGCGGGCCGATCAGACGCAGACAGGAGGAAGCCCATGCTCAAGGAGATGAAGAAGCTCGTGAAGGACAAGGACGTCTGCGTGCTGGCCACCGTCACCGACAACGTGCCCCACTGCTCGCTGATGTCCTACGTGGCGGACCGCGACTGCCGGGAGATCTACATGATGACGCAGAGGGGGACGAAAAAATACCGGAATCTCTCGGCCAACCGGACGGTGAGCCTCCTCATCGACACCCGCGAGGAGGACTGCGGGGCGGACCGATCGAAGATCAAGGCCCTCACGGTGACCGGCGTCTTCTCGACCATCGGCGACAAGGCCAAGAAGAAGCTCGTGCGCCAGAGGCTGCTGAGAAGACACCCCCAGCTCAAGCCCTTTGCGGAAGACCCCGACGCGGAGGTCTTCGCCGTGAAGGTGAAGAGCTTCCAGCTGCTCGACGGGGTGAAGGACGCCTACTACGAAGAGCTGACGTAGAGGTCCGGGGGCCGGGTTTCAGCCCCCGAGCTTCCGGAGGGTCTCCTCGTATTGAGCCCGGAGGTGCGGGGGCCGAGGTGTCGACAGGGCTTCCCGGAGCACCCCCTCGGCCTGCGACGGGTCGAGGGCCGCCAGGGTCTTGACGGCGAGCACTTCCTTGAGCGTCCTGGGCGGGTAGGCCCGGGTGACCGTCTTTTTCACCGGGTCGAAAAACTGGATGTACCCCTGGCGCACCGTCTTGCCGTAGACGTTGATGCTCACGGCAATGCCCTCGGTGGGGTTGTCCATGGCGTGAAGCCCCTTGTCGAGGGGCAGGACAAAGGTCGTCTCGCCGGGGCTGAAGACGCCGCTCGCCGTCTCCCGGAGCTCGCAGTACCCCTCCCGCTTCCCGTCGTCCACCCGCTCGTATTTTTTCTCCCCCAGCCTTGTGAGAAGTGTCCCAATGACCCCCCAGGAGCCGTGATCGTGGATTGTATCGGCAAGACCCGCGTCCCAGATGTACGCCAGCACGACGAAGGAGCGGTCGGGGGCGCGGTGCAGCGTGAGTTCATTGGGCCAGATGCCGGGTTTCTGGCGTTCCATGGCGGCCGGATCGAGCACCAGCGCCTTCAAGGTGTCGAAAAACCACCGCGGGTCTGAAGTCAGCTCCGAGACCATCTCCCTGCCGTTTTCGATCTTCCGCATCACGGGGCTGTCGCCGGCAAGCATTTTCCCCATCTTCCCGCAGAAGGCCTCGAACCGGTTCATGCGCCTACTCCCTCTCCTTTCCTTTGTCCCGGGGTTTGCGGGCGACCCCGTACTTGCGGACATGGGTCCACGGTCGGTACTCGGGGGCGTCGGGGTTTGTCGCAATCGTTTCCCGTTCCCTCTGGTATTTCTTCCGGATCCCCTTGCTCTTATACAGCGCGCGGTCCTTCCCCACGGGGCAGACCTTCGTGCAGATGCCGCAGGGGTAGCAGCGCATCCTGACGAGTTCCTCGTGCATCTCGAGACAGGCCGTCTTGTCGAACTCCCCGATGATTCTGTCCTCCCGCGGCGTGAGGGCGTTCTTGGGACAGCACTCGGCGCAAAGCCCGCAGCGGATGCACAGCTCCTTGGGCTGCAGGGGGTCGGGGGGCAGCGCCGCCTCGGTGAAGACCGAGACGAAGCGGACCCGGGGACCGAAGTCGGGGGTGAGGACGCACTGGTTGACCCCGATCGTTCCGAGGCCCGCGTACGTTGCCGCCGGGACGTGGCCGAAGGCGGCCAGGTTGTTCTCCCTCAGGGCCCGCATGGAGGTGTAGGTGTCTCGGGTAAAGGGCATCGAGGCGTGACCCTGGCGGTTGAGGTGTCTCGTGAGTCCCACGGCCAGGTCGTCGAGCTGCCGGTTCGTCGTGTCGTAGAGCTCCTTGTGGAGGGCCGACGGTGTCGTCTCGACGACGGGAAGCGGCATGGACATGCCGATGACGATGACGGTGCGGGCCGTCGGGAACAGGGCCTTCGGACGGAAATCGGGCGGCACGATGCCGTCCTCGTCCCAGCGCTCCACGGGGGCGAAGCCCACCAGATCGGCGCCACGTTCCCTGCAGAAGCGGGTGATGTCGTCCTTGAGTTCCTGGCCGGGGGGGATCAATCAGCGGCTCCTCTCGTTTCCTTATAGTCCATTTTTCGCTCAAAGGGAAGGCGAAGCCTCGATCGTGACGATGCCGAGCCAGCCGTCGACGCTGACCCGGTCGCCCGTCCGGATCAGCTCGGCGGCCCCCGGGACTCCAGTCACGCAGGGGATCCCGTACTCACGGGCGATGATGGCGCCGTGGATGAGCATCCCGCCCCGGCGCTCCACGATGCCCGCCGCGAGAGGGACGGCGAAGGTCATGTTGGGGTCGATCGCGTCGCAGACGAGGATCTCCCCCGCCCGGATCTCGAGCAGGTCTTCTGGGCCTGCGATCACCCGTGCCGGGCCTCGCGCAACCCCCGGTCCCGCCGGCTGTCCGCGGAGCTGCCGCGCGCGGAGACCTGGAGCGGGCCCCTTGCCCTCCGGTTGCCGGACACCTTCCTGCGGGCGCCAGTCCGGGTCGCGAAGCGCCCGGGCGGTATCCTCGGCGGAGAGGGCCGAAGCGGCAGCCCCCCGCTGCCGGGCCAGCCGCCGCTTTCCCTCGTCGACGGCGGCGAGCAGCGCCCCCTCGATTTTCCCGAGATGGATGTTGTCGTTGTCCCGCAGGCGGTAGCTTGCCCTGCCGAGGTCGAGGATCTCCGCGGCCCGCTGCCGCGCATCGCCCTCGAAACTCTTGAGAAAGGCCTCCCTGCGCCCCTCGATCGCGCCGGCGTCGAATCGCTCCCGCGCCGGCGGGGCCTCGGCCATGCGGAGCAGAAGCCCGAGGAGGGCATCCTGCCCGGAAAAGCAGCGGTCCGTCCCGCAGCCCAGGTTGCCGAAGGTGCGGCTGAATGTTTCGAAATCCGCGTCGAAGGCCGGGTCGACGCCCGCGAGCGAGCCCCGCCTCAACGACACGGCCAGAAGCGGGTTGTTTCGGATCCGGCCCGCCATCCTTGCCAGGAGGCGGTTGCGCTCCAGGCTGATCATCTCGGTGCCGCCGAGCAGGTCCATGAACTCGTAAGGGTCCGCGGGCCGGAGGGCGTCGTTGTAGACCTGCCCGAAGAGCCGGATCCCGTGGGCCAGAGGGATGAACCGAGCGTAGTAGATGTCGTGCCATTTGTCGAGAAGGGATTGCCGCCTCCCGATCTCGGCCGCGAGGTCTTGATCGGACAGGGCCGCGGGGTCGGTCCCGGCGAGCGCATCGGCATCGCTCACCATCGCGGGGATCCATTTTGCCTCCACCTCCTGCCGGAGCGCCTTGAGGTTTTCGAAGCTGCGCCGCAGCGTCAGGTACCAGGCCCTCTTGTCGCCGTCGGAGCCGCCTGCCGTCACGGGGCGCGCCTGCAGGATGTAAAGCGAGCCGCTCCGGATCGTCCACTCCATGTCCTGGGGCGACCCGAAGAATTGCTCGGCGTCCATGACCGTCCGGAAAACGCGGAGCACTTCCTCCGCTTCAAGCGGCGGTGTCCCGGCAATCGCGGCAGGGAGGGGACGGGCGTCAACCCCGGAATCGGCTGCAAAGAGGGCCTTCTCCCTCGTCGCGGGCCTGTGAGAAAGGATCCGCCCCCTCCCGCGGTCGATGACCCAGCGGTCAGGCTCGACGGTGCCGTCGACGAGACCCTGGTTGAGCCCGTGGACGGCCTCGATGACCGAACGCGAAGGGTCCTCGGGGCTCACGCTGAACGCAACGCCGGAGCGGTCGCCCGCCACGATCTCCTGGACGACGACCGCCATGGTGCTCGTGGCGACGTCGAGCCCGAGCTCTTTCCGGTACAGCAGCGCCGCGTCGGACCACAGCGAGGCCCAGACGAGGCGGATGCGGTCAAGGATGGATTCCGTGCCCCGGACGTTCACGAAGGACTCGTGGAGCCCTGCGAAAGAGGCCTTTGCCGAATCCTCGCCGGGGGCGGAGGAGCGCACCACGACGGCGGCGCCGCGGAACCGCGCCTCGATCGCTCGGGCCAGTTCGTCCCGGAGCCCCCATGGCAGGGGGGTCCGCAGGAAGAGGTTGCGGATGCGCAGCGCCGCGTCCCACATCTCCTCCCAGCGCATCTCGTCGGCGATCTTGCGGTTGATCTCGAGGGCGACGGCCTCGCCGATCCCCGTATGCCGCAGATAATGCCTGTAGGCGTCGACCGTGACGAGCAGGGCATCGGGGACGGGGAACCCATGACCGGCCATCCGGGCCAGGGCATGACCCTTGCCGCCCACGCGCTCGCGGTCCCGGGGCTCGACCCGGTCGAGGGGCAGGATGAAGCTCATGGGAGGGGTTTGACCTCGATGACGTTCTGGAATCTCGTGACCACGACCCAGCGTTCCACGTCCACGCGGAAGAGTGCGCACGACGGCGCGCGGACGAACTCCTCGAGAAAGGGGAATTTCGCGATGTAGACGGAAATCCCCTCCTCCCGATCCTTCCCGGTCAGCTCGAAAGCCCTGCCCAGGGCCGTGGCGGCCAGGGCCTCGTGAAAATCAGCCTCCCCGCCGCTTCGGTTGTCGACAAGCAATGCCACCCGGGCATCGGCCCTGAGGTTTTCATATTTGCGGGTCGCCCGGGTCGTGGCGAACAGCAGCCGCCCGGCGCCGAGTGCCGCGAAGGAGACGAGACTGCCGTACGGGGCGCCCCCTGCGCCTGCGGTGGAAAGCACGGCCAGTCGCTGGGACTGCAGCATCGCATCGAGCCTGCCGCGAAGGTTCTCCATCTCTTCCATGTCAGCGCCTCTCGAGGGCCTCGAGGATCCGCCCATAGAGCATCAGGAGATCCTCCCCCGGCCCGGGGGGTTTCCCGCCGGCCCAGATCGTGCGGGTTGCCTCTTCACCCACGCCGAGCGCCTCGGCGACAAGCCTCGCCTGGTGCCAGGTCGGCAGCCAGACGAGCCTTTCCCGCACGGCATCGACCGAGCCCAGCAGGCGGACGAAATGACCCAGGTTGAGGATGAAATAGACCCGGTCGGGAAACGGCGAATCCACCGGGAGCAACCCGTCCGGGTCCCATACGAAGCAGCCGACATGGGGTTCCCAGGCGAGTCCGGCCTGCTTCAGGCGCCGGGCCGCTTCCCGGTGGCGGCCGTCGAAGGGTATGGGGGCCAGATCGGTTTGCGGGTCAAAGGGGGTCGGTTTCATGCCGTATATTCTAGTGAAGGCCCCCGAAGTTTTCCATTCCGATCTGCGCTCTCGCCGTCATAGACGTCGGGGAAAGGCGCTCAAGCCGGTCGGGGGTCGAGCCGATATACTGGACGATACCGGGGCGACACCGGTTTTTTTGTGCAACGAATATCAGCCAAGTGTTTGATTCTGCGAGAGAATGAAATTTTTTCTTGATTTTTTCCTTCCCGTCGGGGTAAAAGGGCACCGTTTTTGCCGCCTTGGCGCATGCTTTCTTAAGGAAAAGCAAAGGAGGGGACAATGCGTTCCTTTAGAAAACATGGCGATCCTCTCGTCGAACCGTTCAGCCGCCGCTCCTTTCTGAAACTGGGTCTTCTCGGCTCCGCTCTTCTCTTTCTCCCGCAGAAGGTCTTGGCCAGCCTCGAGCCGGTGACCTCGCCTGAAATCATCGGCTCCCCGGGGTGGAAGGACGAGGCCGGTCTCATCATGGAGCCCAGCGGGGAAAGACGGCTCCACCTCTACAGCACCAACACGGGCGAGACGTTCAACGGGGTCTACTGGGCCGACGGGGACTACATCCCCGAGGCTCTCGAGGAGATCGACCACCTGATGCGAGACTACCGGGCCAACCTGGTCAAGGAAATCGACCCCAACCTGCTTGACCTTCTCTACAATCTCAATCAGAGGCTTGAACTCGAGAAGCCTTTCCATGTGATCTCCGGCTACCGCTCCCCGAAGACGAATGCGGCCCTGCGCAGGCGCAACCGCCGCGTGGCGCGGAACAGCCTGCACATGGCCGGGATGGCGGTGGACCTGCGGGTGCCCGACGTGCACGTCAAGCACCTCTGCAACGCGGCGCTCGAGATGCGCTGCGGAGGCGTCGGGTACTACGCCAGGCGGGGCTTCGTGCACCTCGATGTGGGGGATGTCCGCACCTGGCAGGACGGCAGGAGAAGAAAGAAGAAGGCAGCCGGGAAGGCCTGAGCAGGACACAGCGGTAGGGTCCGGGCAGCAAGGCAGGGAAAACGAAATCCCCCTCTCTCGATTGGGAGGGGGATTTCGTTTGCGGTGCAGTCGCCCTGCTAGGGGTTCACGGCCCTGGCCGGGGCTTTGCTTTTTGCTGCAGGGCCCTGTCGAGCCGCTCGTCCCGCCGGTAGATGTCCTCCAGGAAGTGGACCGTCCCGTCGCCGTTGCCCCATGCCGTGAAATACAGGATGTGAACGGGGATGGGCTTCGGCAGGTTGGCCACCGTCGTTTCCCTCGTCTTGAGCACCGCCGCGATCCTTTCCTTCGGCCACTCCTTGCTTCCCCGCATGACGAACTCCGCCAGTTCCATGGGCTTCTCGATCCGGATGCAGCCGTGGCTGAACCCGCGCCTTTCCCGGCGGAACAGGTGCGGATCGGAGGTGTCGTGCAGGTAGACACTGTGCTTGTTGGGGAACATGAACTTGATGCGCCCCAGGGGGTTGCGGGGGCCCGGCTCCTGGCGCAGGCGGTAGGGGAAGTTGCTCGCCGAAAGCGCCGCCCAGTCGACGGTGGCCGGGTCGACCATCTCCCCGTTCGGACCCGCCCTGAACACTTTCATGTTCTCCTTGGCGAAGAAGTTCGGGTCCTTCCGGATTTTCTCGAGGGTCTCCTCCGTGGCGATGCTGTGGGGGACGTTCCAGTAGGGGTTCATCTCGATGTAGGTCATCTTGCCGCTGAAAACGGGCGTTTTCTGGAACGCCGTGCCCACGACGATCCTCATCGTCAAAACCGGCGCCTCGTTCTCCACGACTTCGAGGCCGTAGCCCGCGATGTTGACGAGGATGTACGGGTTGCCGAGGTTCTGGGGCAGCCAGCGCCAGCGCTCGAGGTTCAGCTCGATCTGGCGGACGCGGCTTGCCGCCGGCACGTTGAGGGCCTTCAGGGTCCTGGCGCCGACGATGCCGTCGTCGTAAAGCCCGTGGCGCCGCTGGAAGTGCTTGACCGCCTCCTCGACGGCGTCGTCGAAGAGATCACCGGTCCCGTCGGCCTCCGCCGGCATGTCGCCGGTGACCTTGAGGCGCGCGCGCAGCGCGGCAACCCGCTCGCTCTTCATGCCCTTCTCGAGCCTGCCGTCGCCCGGGACGGCGGGCCAGCCGCCCCTCTCCGCGATCGCCCGGTAGACGACCAGCGCCGTCTTGAGCCGCCCGTACCCCGGCTGGGCCGGCAGCAGCCGCCGGAGGCTTTCCTCGAACCCGTCGCCCTCCAGGGCCGTCTGGAGATAACGGGCCAGGTTGAAGCGCGTGGGGTAAATCGTCCACTCGTCGGCGTGAAGCGTCTCGGGATTGACGCGGCCGTTGAGCAGGTGGGCGGCGTAGACCAGGTAGGCATCGGTCAGGAGGAACTCCAGGGCGACAACGCGGGCCGCATCGGGCCTCTCGTTCCGTGCAAGGATCTGCCGGAGCTCGCCGAGCGACGCGTCGATGCGCTCGAGGTGATAGTCCTTCGGCTGAAGGCCTTCGGCATCGGCCGAACGGATGGCACGGGCCAGGGTGTCGGCTGCGGGCAGCGGAATGCCCTCCCGCGTCCAGGCGGGCTCGAATTTTCTCTTCTGGTAGAAGTAGGCGACCAACCCGGGGTTGCAGTAGGTCGCGCCGGGGCAGACGGCCTTCTTGACGGCGCCGGACCGGACGGCCTTCTCGAGGCTCTTGCGGATGTCCTCGGACGGGGTCTGGGCAAGGGCGCTGCCGGCCGTGAGGGCGACGAGGACGATGAGCAGCGGCAGGGGCAAACGGCAACACAGTCGTGCGGGGGTCATCGATCTTGTCCGGATACGGGAGTCATATAAAAAAACCGCCGGTCGCGACCGGCGATCGGAGCGGCCATGGCCCTGGCGCGCCCGAGGGATATATACCTGCAACGCAGCCGAATGTCGACAGGTTTTTTGCGCCGCTCAGCGGCCCCTCTCGAGGGCGGCCACCTTTTCCAGGTAGGCCGGCATGTCGAACTTGCGCCTGAGCCCCGCGTCGTTCATGTAGCGGATCTTGCCGAAGACCTTCCGCTCGGGCCAGGCCCGGTCGTGCTTGCCGAAGCACCACGCCACCCCGGCGAAGCTGTTGGGGTCCCGCCCGTCCAGCTCGTACTTGTTGTTGAGCCGCAGGGCCGTGCGGAAGGCCTCCTCCGGGCTCCGGCTCCACTCGAGGATCTTTTTCCCCCAGTACATCCGCATGTAGTTGTGCATCCTGCCCGTCAGGACCATCTCGCGCTGCGCGGCGTTCCAGTAGGGGTCGTGCGTTTCCGCACGCTCCCACTGCCCCTCGTCGTAGAGGTATTCCCGGCGGTCGCGCGCATGGGCGGCCAGCGTCTTTCTCGCCCAGTCGGGGAGGCTTGCGTACTCGTCGTAACGCTCGTTGTAGAGGGTGAAGTTGACGGCCAGCTCGCGGCGCACGATGAGCTCCTCGAGGAACGCGTCGCGCGCAGCGGCGGGCACGGTCTTCTCTGCACAGACGCGCAGGGCGACGGCCAGGGGCGATATCTGGCCGAAATGCAGGTAGGGACTGAGGCCGGATGCATAGTCGAGGCCCGGGTCGTTGCGCCGGTCTCCGTAGTGGCGGAGCTTCCCGGCGATGAAGGTCTCCAGGCGGGCGCGGGCCGCAGCCGTGCCCCCGCGCAGCGAGACGACGGGGGGCACCGTGCGGTCGACCTTCAACGAGCGGGCCAGCGCTGCATAATCCTCCTGCGCGTCGACGTCGAGCCGAAGGGAAAGCGAATCCTTCCGGACCGGCCTCTCTCCGAGCGGTGCCAGATACCCCTTGAGGACCCTGTGCAGCTTGGGCCTCAGGGTGCCCGCCGTGTACTCCTCCTTCGGCGAGGCCGTCTCCGCGGGCACGACGACATCGGATTCCACCTGCACGACGGCGCAGGGCGCATTGGCCGCGACGTGGCTGCGCCACTGCCGCTGGATGCGCAGGTAGCCGCGGTCGGTGACGACGAGGGCCGCCTCGGCGGCCAGATCCACGGCGGCCCGTTCGGGCGGGCGGTGCAGGAGCACGAAGCGGATGCCCCTGGCGCGGAGACCCTCCCGCACCTCCTCGAGCCCCTCGAGCATGAAGGTGTAGTGCCTCAGGTTGGCCTCGGGGAATCGGTCCGTGAGGCCGAAGACAACCACAACGGGAAGATGGCGCCCGTTGGCCTCGCCGACGGCGTACTCGAGGGCATGGTTGCACTCGACCCTCTGGGAGGCCTGCATCCAGTACAGGACGTACCGTCCGTCCTGGATGCTCCGTCGGTTCAGGGGCTGGATGCGCGCGGGATGGATCATGGGCGATACTCCCGGAAGTCGATTGCGTCCCGCAGGGCGTCCGCCCTTCGCCGGATGGCCCTGGCCTCGGCCGGCGCAAGACGGTCGGCGTTGCGGAGCTGAAGACCCATGCGGGGATTGCGGGCGAGGCGGTCCCGGTTTCGGAGGAGAAAATCCCAATAGAGGACGGAGAAGGGGCAGGCCGACCCGCCGTCCGTCCGCGCGGGGTCGTATCGGCATTGCCTGCAGTAGTTGCTCATCCGGTCGATGTACTTGCCCGTGGCGGCATAGGGCTTGGAGGCCATGATGCCGCCGTCGGCGAACTGGGACATGCCGAGCGTGTTGGGCAGCTCGACCCACTCGACGGCATCGACGTAGACCGCGAGATACCATCGGTGGACCTCCCGGGGCGCAACCCCCAGCATGAGGGCGAAGAGCCCCGTCACCATGAGCCGCTGGATGTGGTGGGCGTAGCCGTACTCCAGCGTCTGGCCGATCACCTCGCGCAGGCACTGCATCTCGGTCTGCGCCGTCCAGTAAAACGACGGCAAGGGCAGCGACGCCCCCAGGGCATTCATGCCGATGTAATCGGGCATGTAGCGCCAGTAAACCCCCCGGACATACTCCCGCCAGCCGATGATCTGGCGGATGAACCCCTCGGCAGAGGCAAGCGCGGCGCGGCGCCTCCCGTACGCCTCGGCGGCGGCCTGCACCGCCTCGCGGGGGTCGAGCAGTTTCAGGTTCATCGACGAGGAGAGCCGCGAGTGGTAGAGCCAGGGCTGGCCGGTCCACAGGGCGTCCTGATAGGGCCCGAAGAGAAAAAGACGGTTTTCGACAAAGTCCCTCAGGGCCTTGCCGGCTTGCCCCGGGGTGACGGGCCAGTCGAAGTGCCGCAGGCTCCCCGGGTGAGCGGCAAAGCGATTCTCCACCAGTTCGATGACCTCGCGGGTGATCGAGTCGGGCAGGAAGGACACCGGTGCGGGGACCTTGCCCGGCCCTTCCTTCGGGAAGGCCCCGCGGTTGTCGGCGTCGTAATTCCACCGGCCGCCCTCGGGTTTCTCCCCCGCCATCAGGAGCCCCGTTTTGCGCCGCATCCCGCGGTAGAAAAACTCCATCCGGAGCTGCTTTTTGCCCCCGGCGAAACGGTCGAAATCCTCATGGGTGGCGAGGAAGTGCCGGTCCTGCCGGATCTCGAGGTCGGCCCCGGCCTTTTTCGCCGCGGCCCTGATGTCCTCGAGCACCCGCCACTCGCCCGGCTCGACGATGACGAGCCTGCGCGGCCTGAGGTCCCGGCAGGCAGCCTGGAGTTCAAGCGCGAGGGTGCCGCGGTTTTCCGGCTCCTCGAGGCGGCGGTAGTGCACGCGCACCCCCTCGGCTTCGAGGGCCTCGCGGAAGTGGCGCATGGCGGAGAGGAAAAGCACGATCCGGGCCTTGTGGGACGGCACGTAATCGGCCTCGCCTGCCGCCTCGGCCATCCAGACGGCATCCAGCCCCGCATCGAAGCCGTCGAAGGCCGACGAGCGCCGGTCGAGCTGGTCACCCAGGACGAGCACGAGGTTGCGGACCGGACTCGAGTCCGGCCCCCTAGCGGAGGTACGTCGTCTTCTCACGGAAGTCCTTTCGCTTCGACGCGGCCACGGACGCGGGCTTGCCGACGCACAGAAGGGCGACGGGGTCCTTGCCGGGGTCGAGCCCGAGGATCTGCCGCACAGCCCCCGCTTCGTATAGACTGAACCACAGGGTTCCCAGCCCCAGGGCGTGGGCCGCCAGCATCATGTTCTGGACGGCCGCCGAGCAGCCCTCCAGGTATCCCCGGCCGGTACCCTCGTCGAGGAACATGTCGGCGCCGCTTTTTTTCGGGTCGCCCACGACTGCGATGATGACGGGCGCCTCCCTGACGAAGTCGATGGGGAATTTTTCCAGCCACTTCCACCCGCTGCGCTCGAAGAGCTTTTTCTTGCATACCTCGCTCTCGGCGAGGATCCTCTCCTTGATGCCGGGGCTCGAGATGACGACGAACTCCCAGGGCTGCTGGTTGGCGGGCGACGGTGCCCAGTTGCCTGCCTCTAGAATCTTCTCGATGTCCGCGTCGCTCACCGGATCGGGCTGAAACTTCCGGCAGCTTCTCCGTGCCCTGATGGCCTCGAATACGTCCATGTGTCCCTCCTTATATCTATCGTGTCATTGAACCGTGTCTATCTTGTGCTGAACCCTTGTAGATGGGAAGTCTTGAAGACTGGATAATCAAAACGGACCTCACGGCCCCGCTGCTCCGAACTTCTCGAGTTCACAGCTTCCTCGCTTCAGGTTTCACAGAAGCCCATGCCGCGCCAAAAACCCCGTGACCGCATCCCGGAACGCCTCCGGGTTATCGAGGTGTACCGGGTGGGTGGCCCTCGGGATCTCGGCCAGCTCGCCCGCCGGCAGGGCCTGGACCATCTGCTCGGCGGCCTCGCGCCCGAGGACACGGCTTTCCGACCCGCGGATGACGAGTGCAGGGCAGCGGATTCGACCAAGATGGCCGCGCAGGTCGTATCGGTCAAACCGGGCCAGGATCTCGCGGTCGTAGGTCCTGTACCATCGGCCGCTGCGAAGGACCAGGGACCGGGCTGCAAGGTGCTGCAAGGTTTCAGGCCGCGCGTATGGGGCGTTCTTCGCGATCTCGTCCGTGAAATCCCCGGGCTGCGCGTAGGAGTCGGGCAGCTTCTTGTACAACCCAAGGAGATATTTGCGGTTCCACTCCGGGGGGAAGGGCTCGATGTCCACGTGGATGAGGGCCGCCACCTTTTCGGGGTTGAGGGCTGCGTAGAGGGTAGCGTGCAGGGCTCCCATGGAGTGACCCAGCAGGATCAGGCCCTCGAGACCGAGCAGGCCGATCACGGCCGATAGATCCTGCAGATAATCCTCGCATCGGTATGCGGGCGGAACGGCCCAGCCGCTCTTGCCGTGCCCGCGCTGATCGAGGACCAGGACCCTGAATGTCCCGGCCAGGGCAGGCGCCAGCAGATCCCACGTGTGGGCGTTGTCCCCGGTGCCGTGGAGAAGGAGCAGGGGTCTGCCGCGGCCACGGCCCTGTTCCAGGATTCGAAGCTGCAGGCCGCCGATCGGCAGGAACTGTTCGGACGGAGAACCGTCGGCAGGCACCCCGCCCCCCTGTCTCGCCAGAATGCCCGCGATCGGGATGTCGGCCGCGGAAAAATCATACGTCATCAGGTCAGCCGGGCAGACCCATCGGATCTCCTCGTGGTCATGGAGCTGAAAATCCCCCGAGAGATGGGTGACCCGGTAAGCCGTGAGGTCGACCTCGCCATGCGGGTATGCATGGCGGCTTCGACCCACGAGGGGACCCACGGCGACATCGATCCCGAATTCCTCCCGCATCTCCCGCCGCAGGCAATTCTCTAGGGTCTCGCCCTCCTCGAGTTTGCCCCCCGGGAATTCCCACTTGTCGGCCATGCGGTCCCCTCGCTTCCGCCGGGCGATGAGAACCCTCCCGTCTCTTTCCAGTACGGCTGCCGTGACCGTTATCCTCTTGGGGTCAGGTCCTTTCGAAGTCATCCTCGTCTCATTCCTGCATCCCGCCCCCGGCGGCCAAGGCGAAATACCTTGAATCGGCCGTTGTTCTATGAAATAAAGGTCCCGCCTTTGTAGAAACCCCTACAAAAAATGTAGGAGCGCCGCCATGAAGAAGTGGGTGTGGGGTCTTCTATACCTCCTGAGCATCCTGTTGGGCAATGCCTTCGTCATCTGGTTCGGCATCGTGACCGTAGCTGGTCTCTCCTTCCCGGCCGGGGTGGTGTGGATCGGACTTACCTTTTCATTTCGGGACTTTGTCCAGCGATACTGGGGTGACTGGGCCACCTGGGGTTGGATGATCGTCGCCTCGGCCATCACTCTTTTTTTCAATTACGAGATCGCCATGGCCTCCATGGCCGCCTTCTTCGTTTCAGAGAGCCTTGATTGGTTCTTTTTCCGCGTCCTGAAACGGTCATTCGCCACCCGGATCGTATGGTCCAATCTCGTTTCCTGCCCGGCGGACTCCCTCGTGTTTGTCCTGCTCGCCTTCGGGCCCGTTTGGCCCGCGATCATCGGGCAGGCGATAATCAAATATATTTCAGGGCTTATGGTTCTTCCGTTTATCCTGGCCCGCCAACCGTCCCCTGCCGCCCCCTCGGCCTGAAGAGGAGGGGCACACCCTGCCGACGGGTTCGACTTGCGCCTGTATTCTCTGCCGACTGGTCGGGGCTCCGGGAAAATATGCAGCGGCCCACAAATTATTTTTGGTGGTCGCCGTTTTTGTCATGGTTATTGCAATATACATCAAGCGAATCCGATAACCTGAAACCCCATTTATCTCTCTCTGGGTGCCAGTTTCCCCTCCTTCACCTGGCACCCAATCTTTTTTTTTCACCCTTGTACGAAGATTGTCCTTCCTTGTCGGCCACGGGCAGTCCCTGCGCAACATGTGCGCCGGCTCACCAACCGGGCCGGCCAGATACGGGGGGTTCCTGGGAAGAACGGAAAAAGCGCCGTTTTATCGGCTGATGAGGGACCCGGCCCCCCTTTCTCATCGCTGCCCTCACCTTTTCTCTGTGTGAAAAAGACGGGACGGAGGAAGAGCACGTTCCCGGATGACGGCATCCATTCACGCACGAACTGCGGTCCGTGACGTAAAACCGTCGCTTAGGCTGCCCCAGTCGCCGGAAAATTGACGGCGCCCCTCCCATTCGGCCTCACCTCGAGGATTCCCGCTCAGCATCCGGCTGGCCCTCTTCTCGGCAATGCCCTGATCTCTGCCCCACCCTTGATCGTCAAACTCCGGTCACGCACCGGGGGAGCCGCCGCTAACGCATCATGATGCACTTCGTGTCCAGGAGCTTGGCCACGGCTGCCTCCGTGACGGGCCTGCGGAACGTCTCCCTGATCTCCCGGCAGACGAATTGGCCGTCGCGCCAGAAAACGCCGATGGGGATGCGCTCCCCCCAGATTTCCGCCAACCGCATCGCCTCCTGCCGGTCCCGCGGCGGCTCCTCGAGCTTGTAGAGCCGCTCGCGATACCAGGCGTACGTGTTCACCTTGTTGAAGCTGACGCAGGGCTGGAGGATGTCGACAACAGAGGGGCCCCTGAAGAGGATCGACTCGCGCAGGACCTGCTCCATGTGCTGCGCGTCGCCTGCGAAGGTTCTGGCCACGAAGGGGGCCCCGGCAGCGAGAGCCGTCACGAGGGGGCTGAATGGGGTGTTGAGGTTGCCTTGGGGGTCGAGCGCATTCTTCATCCCCAGGTCCGTCGTCGGGGAGCTCTGGCCTTTCGTGAGGCCGTAGACCTTGTTGTCGCAGACCAGGATCGTGATGTCCAACCGCCGCCGGATCGTGTGGATGAAGTGATTCCCGCCTTCGCCGTAGTGACAGCCGTCGCCCGAGACGGCGATGACCGTGAGATCGGGCCGGGCCAGCTTGATGCCCACGGCAAGGGGCAGCGACCGGCCGTGGAGGCCGTTGAAATAGCTGTAGGGCAGGTAATGCGGCATCTTAGCCGCCTGTCCGATCCCCGAGGTTAATACGATGTTTTTTGCCGGGACCGGCAGCTCCTTGAGGACCTTCTCGAGGGCGGCCCGGATCGGGAAATTCCCGCAGCCCGGGCACCAGGCGATGTCCTGTTTCATGACGCGATCCCTCCTGTCCGGTTCGGTCAACCGAGGATTTTCCTGACCCGTTCGACCAGCTCGGCCACGGTGAAGCACTCTCCACTGTATTTCAGGATCCGGTGGGCAACTTTCAGGCCGAGCTCCCGCCGGAGCAGTTGCCCGAATTGCCCTGTGGCGTTGTTCTCGATGCAGATCAGGCGCTTGCGGGCAAGCCCCCGCGCCATCGGGGCCGTGAGCGGGTAGACCTGGCCGAAATGCACCGATGACACGGCGATCCCCTCGGCCCGCAGGGCCTCGACCGCCTCTTCGACGATCTGACGGTTCGAACCCCACGAGACGAGCACGGTGGGCGCCCTGCGGTCGCCTGCGCGCGAGGGCATGACGGCCTCCTTGCGCAGCCCTTCCAGTTTTCGAAGCCGCTTGTCGACCATGCGGACCCTCAGGTCGAGGTCCTCCGTGATCTTGCCGTCTTCCGTGTGCTCGTCGGAGTCCACCTCGACGCGGGCCTCGGAGAGGCCGGGGTAGGTCAGCGGCGACACCCCGGTGTCCGTGATGGCATAGCGCCGGTAGCCAGCCTCGAAGACAGGGTAGTCACGCCTGAGCATCTTCGTCGGTACACGCCCCTCCATGACCTGGACGGAGTCGGCGAGGTACTGATCCGTCAGGATGAACACGGGGATCTGCCAGCGGTCCGCCACATCGAAGGCCCTCCGGGTCAGCGAGATGGCCTCCTCGATCGAGCCGGGCGCGAAGATCACGCGCGGGAATTCCCCGTGACCGGCGTGCAGGACGAAGTTCAGGTCCCCCTGCTCGGTTCTCGTCGGCAGGCCGGTCGCCGGCCCCGGCCGCTGGGCGTCGATGACGACGACCGGCGTTTCCGTCATGCCGGCAAGCGATACGGCCTCCGTCATGAGTGCAAAGCCCCCGCCCGAGGTGGCCACCATGGACCGCAGTCCCGCGTAAGAGGCCCCCAGGGCCATGTTCAGCGCCGCGATCTCGTCTTCGGCCTGCTCGAAGTGGACGGGGATTTCCGATGCAACGGAGGCGAAATAGTGCATGATCGACGTGGCGGGCGTCATGGGGTATCCGGCCACGAACTGGCAGCCTCCCATGAGCGCCCCGAGGGCAATGGCCTGGTTCCCGTCGAGCTTGCAGCGGTCCCCGGGCCTCGGGGTGATGACCCTGCGGGCCGCCAGCCCCCAGCGGGCGGCAAACTCCCCGCCCTTCGCAAGGGCCCTGGCGGCTGACTCGTCGGGCGCGAGCGGCCGCGATGCAGAGGGTTCGGCGCCGATGCAGGCGAGGATCAGGCCTGCGAGGATGGTGCTCGAGGCCGTGGGGTCCCGAAATGTTTCCCGGGCCTCCGCTTCGATCTGACCGACCCGGTCCGCGCCGAGAAAGATTCCGTCTGCCGCCAGGGAGGGCCTGTGCCTGCGCTCCGTCTCCGCGCTGTCCATCGCGATGACCAGATCCCAGGGCTTGCCGCTCAGGGCATGAACGGGCCGGTCGGCCACGCGGATCATGTGGTAGTTGTGTCCTCCCCGGATCCTAGACATGTAGTTCTTTGTTGCGAAGAAAGGATACCCCAGGCGGGAGAGGGTCTCCGAGAGCTCCAGCTCCACGGAGAACATCCCCTGGCCGGCCTCCCCGCCGATGAGCACATTGAATTCCATGGTGACCTCCTGCGGGTTTCTTCGACCGAACGGCAAGGCGCGAAGGCTACCCTTTGCGTGGCTGATCGCCCGTGCAAGGCGGTATCGGCCGGCGGGGATGCCCTCGTCAGCTGCGACCCTCGCGTTCCATTTCCAGGATGAGGTCCCGATAGGTTTGTTCCAGAAGGGACTCGAGGATCTGACTCTTCTTCCAGGAAGGGAACCAGTCGATTTCCGCCGCGCTTTCCGCGGCGACCCGCTCCCTTTCCTGTCGGAATCTCTCCTGGATGGCCGAAGCCTTCTCCTGTCCGAATCGCTCCTGGTACCGAATCAGGGTGTCGAGGAATTTTTCCCGCGGGGAGCCGTCCATGGGTTTTTCACCTCCGGGGCCTGCTGTGCGCAGAGAGGAAAAACAGGGCTGGGAGCAGGACACATCGAAAACAGGCGGGGCGGCGCACCTGTCAAAGCCGCCGCCCCGCTTTCAGCTGTCTATTTCAGGAACTTGGGCGGACCCCCCAGGGGGAATCCCGCCTTTTCAAGAGCCTCCACAATTTTTTCGATGCTCGTCACCTCGTCATCGAATTGCACAACCGCCATATGGGTGTACTCGTTGATGTCCAGGGCCTTTGCCTTGGCAACGTTCTCGAGGGTCCAACTGACCCTCTCCCGGGTGAAGGGTCACGAGCAGTCCGGCAGGAGGATCTGGACGACCCGTTCCTTTGCCATGGCGGACGAGGCGCCGACCAGCACGGCGAGCACAACCGAGACCAGCACGATCAGGTGCGTTCTTTTCATAGGGAAGCCTCCTTGTTGAAGTGAAACTATAGTAACCACTCCGGCAGCCAAAATCCATACAAAAGATTCCCGGCGCGGAGCGGACCATCCCTGTGTTGCTCGGGGAGGTTGAGGGGCGTCAGGGGCCGGCTCTCAGAGTGGGGATTTGGCCCTGCGGACCACGGCTTCGAAAAAGGCCGATCGCAGCGGTCCGATGGCCATCAGGGCCCGGGCGGGCGGCGTGCTCTCCAGCGCGGCGGCGATCCGCCCGAAGGCCCGCCAGCCCCAGTGCTCGTGGCCTTCGAAGACGAGATGGGCGAGCTTTCCGCGCTCGATGGCCATGGTGATGATCTTGTCGAAGGCCGTCTCCGGGGTGAATACCCGTCTGGCCCGCGGCTTCATTCGGATCGCGCCGGTCTTGCACCCCGTGTAGCAGACGCCGCAGCCGAGGCAGAACTCCCCCTCGTGACGCGCCTTCTTGCGGGGCTTTTCACCCGTCTCGGATGGGGCGGGGACCATGTCGATCAGCTCCACGGGGCAGAGCTTGGCGCACTTGCCGCAGCCCCTGCATTTCGACTCGTCGATCTCGACGGTCCAGTTCGATGTGACGACGGCGTTTCGCAGGCCCATGACGCGCACGGCCTTCATCATCTCGCAGCAGCAGCCGCAGCAGTTGCAGATATAGGCTGCGCCCTTCTGCACGTTGTCACCCGTCTGGGCGAGGCCCTGCTCCTTGCTGTGCTCGAGAATCCTCAAGGCCTCCGCCGTCGAGACGGGCCTGGCAAACCCGTTTTTCACAAGGATCTCGGCGCCCGTGTTGAGGGCGATGCAGTTCTCCTGCGGCCTGTCGCAGGCCTTGTCGAGGTGGGAAGCCTTGTGCCGGCAGGCGCAGATCGAGACGGAGGCCGCCGTGGCCGACTCGATGAGCCACGTCGCCCGCTCCCAGTCGAGGATTTCCGTGTGGTCCCCCTCGGGCAGGGCCTCCTCGCGGACCAGCGAGCGTCCGATCTGGGTATCGGCCGTGAAAACCGACCGGGCGAAGCGGTCGTCGCCGTGCATGTAGGCGTCGAAGAGCCGGGCAAGCTCCTTGAGGGGAAGCTTGTCGTCGGTGCGCATGAAGGTGTATTCGAAGAAACCGATGACGACGGGGGCGAGCGACACCAAGCGGCGCCTGCCCCGGCCGATGTCGATCACGAGTCCCCTCTGGGCCATCGCGGTGACCCAGTCATCCAGGCGGGCCGTCTCCATGCCCAGCTTCCTCGCGAGCCTCTCCACGGTGATGAAGCGCGTGGGGATCTGACGGGCGATCGCGGCGTCCTCGGGCGAGAAGAGGATCTTGAGGATCTGCATGAAGTGGGGCGAATCCGGGGCGCCCGTCACGTTGCGATCGAGGCGCTGCTGCAGCAGGCGGTATTCGCGGTCGGGGTTGACGATGTGTCCCATGGCTGAAACCTTGTGCACGCGCATTCCCCGCAGCTTGCCGCGGGCCGAGCGGGCATCATCAAGAATAAACCCGGTCCTTCAGTATTCCCGGCACCTCGGCGCGAGGGTTCTGCACAATCGTCGCAGAACCGCTTCACGACCCGATTGTCCCGGGCGGGAAATCTCGTGCGGACGTTATCACATGGGCGACCGGCTGGAAAGCAGAATCTCCTTTTCGATTTACCTCGTTCGGCTGATCATGGTAATTTAATATATTGAAGCCGAGAGGTGTTGCATGAAAAGGCGCGACTTTCTGAAATGGACGGCCGTTTCCTCCGCGGGGCTTGCGCTTCCCGTCAGCCTCCCCATGCTGGGGCGCATCGCGCAGGCTGCGCAGTGGCCGGACCTCGTCGTTGCCCGGGGGACCCCGACACCGCAGGTCGTCCGGGCGGCCCTGGATGCCATGGGGGGGATGAAGCGCTTTGTCGCCCGGGGCGATGTGGTGATCCTGAAACCCAACATCGGCTGGGACCGCACACCGCAGTACGCGGCGACCACGAACCCGGAGGTCGTGGGCACCCTGGCGAAGCTGTGCTTCGAGGCGGGTGCGAAGAAGGTCCGGGTCTTCGACAACACCGTCAACGACGCAAGACGCTGCTACAGGCAGAGCGGGATCGCCGATGCCGCCGCCGCGGCGGGGGCCGAGATGGTTGTCATGGACGGCCGGAAGTACAGGGACGTCAAGATCAACGGGACGGCGCTGAAGTCCTGGCCCCTCTACGGCGAGATCTTCGAGGCGGACAAGCTGATCAACGTTCCCATCGCCAAGACCCACAGCCTTTCGGGGCTGACCCTGGGCATGAAGAACTGGATGGGGGTCATGGGGGGCGTGCGGTTCCGCGTCCACCAGCGCCTCGACGAGAGCCTCGTCGACCTGTGCCGTGTCATCAAGCCGACGCTCACCGTGCTCGACGCCGTCCGGATTCTCACGGCCAACGGGCCGACCGGGGGCGATCTCGGCGACGTGAAGCGGCTGGACACGGTCGTCGTCGGTGTGGACCCGGTGGCTGTCGACGCCTTCGGAGCCACCCTCTTCGGCATGAAGCCCGCCGACATCGGGCATGTGAGGCTCGCGGCGCAGGCGGGCCTCGGGGTCATGGACCTCTCGAAGCTGCAGATCAAGAGGATCGGTGTCTGAGTTGACCTTGACGCGCGCGCGGCGCATCGTCCAGGGGTTTTTCCTGGCCCTCTTTCTCTTTCTCTTCATCCAGACGGAGTCGAAGGGGACTGACGAGCTGGGATGGCCCGTGAAGCTCTTTCTCGACTTCGACCCCCTGATCGTCCTGACGACCTTTCTTGCCGCGCACCGCGTGGAGGGGCTCTTCTGGCTTTCATTCATCCTCGTGGGCCTGACGCTTGTGCTCGGGAGGGTTTTCTGCGGCTGGGTATGCCCCCTGGGCACGCTGAACAATCTGGCGGGCAGCCTGCGGAAGAAGCGGCCCAAGGCGCCCGGGCCCGGGTGGTTCCGGGTCAAGTATTATCTTCTCATCGGCCTTCTCGCCTCGTCGCTCTTCGGCGTGCAGCTGGCCGGCATCCTGGACCCCATCTCGCTGACCATCCGCTCCTTCGCGCTGGCCCTCTACCCCGCGATGAGCTACGCGGCCGCGTCCCTCTTCGACGCGCTGTACCGGCTGAACCTTCCTGCCGTCACCCCCGCCTCGGAGGCTCTCTACGCCCTGCTGAAAAAGACGCTCCTTCCCTTCCAGCAGCCCTGGTTTGCGCAGGGGACCTTCATCGGCCTTCTCTTTCTCGGCGTCCTTGCGCTGAACCTCGTGCAGCGGCGCTTCTGGTGCCGGTTTCTCTGCCCGCTGGGGGCCCTGCTGGGCCTGCTGTCGCGCTGGTCCATCCTGCGCCGGAGCGTGAGCGAGGAGTGCGATTCCTGCGGGGCCTGCGCCGGGGTCTGCCAGGCCGACGCCGCGCCGGCCGCAAAGGAGAAGGGACGGGCCGCGGAGTGCCTCGTCTGCAACAATTGCGATGACATCTGCCCGAAGAACGCCGTGCGCTTCGGCTTTACGAAGGGGCGCCCCGCGACAGGCCTCGACCTGGGCCGGAGAAACGTCATGGCGGCGTTCTTCGCGGGCGCCTTTGCCGTGCCCCTGCTGCGCATCTCGCCGCTTGCCAGGCCGCGGATGTCCGATGCGAGGCTCATCCGCCCGCCGGGGGCGCTCGAGGAAGGAAAATTCCTGCAGAGCTGCGTGCGCTGCGGGGAGTGCATGAAGGTCTGCATCACGGGCGGGCTCCAGCCCACATGGCTGGAGGGCGGTCTCGAGGGGCTCTGGACGCCCGTGCTCGTGCCGCGCATCGGGTACTGCGAGTTCAACTGCACCCTCTGCGGCCAGGTCTGCCCGACCGGGGCGATCCGCAGGCTGCCCCTGGATGAGAAACAGCGGGTGCGGTTGGGGCACGCCGCCATCGACAGGGGCCGCTGCCTGCCCTTCGCCCACGCCACGCCCTGCATCGTCTGCGAGGAGACCTGCCCGACGCCGAAAAAGGCCATCTGGCTCGAGGAGGTGACGGTGCGGGACCGCGGGGGGAGGCCCGTCCGGCTGCAGCAGCCCCACGTGGACCTCACGGCGTGCATCGGATGCGGGGCCTGCGAGAAGCACTGCCCCGTGGTGGGCCAGCCTGCCATCTACGTGACGGTTGCAGGCGAGTCGCGCTCGCCGGAGCATCAGCTCCTTCTGCTGGACCCGGCCGGGTCCGCATCGCCCGGGACATGAGCCGAACGAAAAAGCCCCGCAGGCGGCCGCCCGCGGGGCTTTCCTCTTTCGCGACGATACCGGTTATTTCTTTGCTTTCTGCAGCTCCCCGTAGCGCCGGATGATGACGAAGATTCCCTGGTCGAAGACGCGGATCGTGCGGTTGAGCGTCTCCACCGCCCGGTGGGCGTCGACGGCAGTGACGAAGAGCGCCTGGAATTCCGCGAAGAGCCAGATGTGCCGCCTCATCATGATCAGGGCATAGATGGCCTCCTCCATGGGGACGCCTCTCCGAAAACACTCCTCGGCATAGTCTGCGAAGTATTTTTCCAGCTTCTTGTACGGCTTCTCGTCGAAATAGACGACACGGAAGTTCCTGTAGAAATCGAGGGCGAAGGCAGTGCAGCTCTCCGACTGCTGCACGTGGAACCAGGGCGTGTGAGGGTTTGTCCTGACGGCCTTGCACCACTGGGCTGCAATCTCTTCGGCGTGCCGCTCCGTCACCTCGAGCAGCTTGTCGGCGAATGCGTACATGTGCGGCTCCCTCCTGATCGTCGTTGTCGTTTCGTCCGGGTCCCTCGTGGGGTTCACGTATGCGCGGGATCACGCACGCAGGTCGATGAGGCCCCCTTTGCGCGGCTTCGAGCCGATCTCGAAGGTGCCTTCCCGCGAAAGACGGTACGTGGGGGACTCGTCTTTCTGCAGGATGGTGCGGCAGAGGTCGATGACGACGGCACCGTGCGCAGGGTCGTGAACAACTGCGAACCCGTCCGGGGGGACATGCGGGGGCTGCGGGAAATGGCCGCGGCGGCCTTCGCCGGATCCCGCCGGGACCAGCGCCCCCGCAGGGCTGACGCCCTGCACGGCGGTCGCCCGATCGGGATGTCCTGTCCCCGTCGCACCGTCGATTCTCATCCAAAACCTCTACGACGGACCCGTCGCCAAAGAGGGGCCGCTCCACCCAACCCCGCCGCCGAACGGGCGTTTTCGCTCAGCCCTGCTTCTTCGAGAAAAAGTTCATGAGAAAATCGGTCTGTGCCGGGGACAGATCAAACTTGAGGGCTGCCTCTTCGATGAGTTTTGCCTTCGTTTTGCCGGTATCCAGGTTGTCGGAGATCCACTTGATGGCACGCCTGATCTCCTCTCCCTCGGGCATTATCTGGGACATGGTCTTCCCCCTCCCCTCGAGAAATGGCCGGCCCCCGTGACAAAGAACCGGCCGTTGCGCCCAATATAACGAAAAGGCCCCGTTTTGTAAAGAGAATACCGCAAACGCCACTTGGCAAACCGCGTTTTTTTCGGTATGGTTTTGCCAACACGGATCAGGGGGTTGCGCGATGGCCGCTGCCGTCTATTTTTCCGAGACATTCGGCGACGATGCAATCGGCCGCCTCTTCGACAAGGCCCTGGCCGACACGGGAGGGCGGATCGGAAAGGAGGATCGAGTCGCCGTCAAGCTGCACTTCGGAGAGGAGGGAAACACCCGTTTCGTCTCCCCGGCCAACCTGCGGCCCCTTCTGGTTCGCCTGGCCAGGCAGAATGTCAATCACTTTCTCACTGATGCCAATGCCCTCTACCGGGGCAGGCGCCACAACGCGACGGACCATCTGGAGCTTGCCCGCAGGCACGGGTTTGGCGCCCTCGGGGTGCCCATCCTCATTGCCGACGGGGAGAGGGGAGAGGAGGAAACGGCAGTCCCGATCGCGGGGAAGATTTTCAGGACCGTGCGGATCGCCCGCCGCATCGCCGAGGCCCGGGCCCTCGTCGTCGTCTCCCACTTCAAGGGGCACATCCTCTTCGGGTTTGGGGGGGCCATCAAGAACCTAGGCATGGGGTGCGGTTCCCGGGCAGGGAAGCTCGAGATGCACTCCACCCTGAAACCCTCGATCGGCGAGGGCTGCACCCTGTGCGGCCGGTGCGTCGAGGTCTGCCCCGCAGACGCGATCCTCCTGGGGGAGGACAGGGCCGTCATCGACCCCGGGAAATGCGAAGGGTGCGCGAGCTGCATCGCCGCCTGCGAATTCGACGCCGTCGAGATTCCCTGGATGGCCCTGGCCTCGAGCGCCGTCATGGAGAGGACAGCCGAGTATGCCCTGGGGGCCGTAAACGGGAAACCCTGCGTCTGCGTGACCTTTGTCAACAACATCGCCAAGGACTGCGACTGCATGGCCGACAGCGAGCTCATCGGGCGCGACGTGGGCATCGTCGCCTCCGTCGACCCCGTGGCCTGCGAGCAGGCCGCCTTCGATCTGGTGAAGGCCCGGCATGGCGACGTCGACATCTTCAAGAACGCGACGCGGATGGATGGGACCCACATCCTCGCCTATGCCGAGTCCATCGGGCTCGGCCGACGGGACTATTCGCTGATCCGGCTGTGAGGCTGCCGGGAAAGGGTCTTGCACAGGGCATGCGCCCTGCGATGAAGCGGGTACGGTTCGTGCATCAGGGTTCTGAGTCGTCCGGGGCCGACCCGGAAATCTTCCCCCGCCAGGCATCATGGAAAACAACGGACAGAGCGAGAACAAGACCCGTATTCTGATCGTCGACGACCACGTCGAGCTTCGCGACATGCTGCGGGAGGCGATGGTCATTTACGGTTACGAGTGCCTGACGGCAGGCAACGGCCGCGAGGCCCTGGAGTGCCTGGCCGTCAATGCCGTTGACGTGGTGCTGACGGACATCAAGATGCCGGAGATGGACGGCCTCGAACTCACGGAGCACATCAAGCAGCATCACGACGTGGGTGTCATCGTGATAACGGGCTACACCGACGACTACAACTACGAGGACATCATCACGAAGGGGGCAAGCGACTTCATGGTCAAGCCCGTGGCCATCCCCGAGCTGGATCTTCGGATCAAGCGCGTGGTGAGGGAGAAGGCCCTCCTTCGGGAGCGCAACCTCGCCATGGAGAAGCTCAGGGAGAGCGAGCAGCGGTACCAGGAGCTGAGCATCACCGACGGCCTGACGAAACTGTTCAACTCGCGCCAGTTCTATGCGGTCCTGCACGGCGAGATCGAGCGCTCCAACCGCTACGACCACCCGCTCACCGTGCTGATGCTCGACATCGACGATTTCAAGAAGTACAACGACACCTACGGGCATCTCGAGGGCGACCGCGTCCTGTCGCGGTTCGCCGAGATCCTACGCGATTGTCTGCGCCAGACCGACTCGGCCTACCGGTACGGCGGAGAGGAGTTTGCCGTCATCCTGCCGTCCACGAAGGGCGAGCAGGGGATCATCACGGCCGAGCGCGTTCGGCTCGCACTGAAAAACGAGATCTTCAGACCGCGCCCCGACACCGAGATCCGGGTCACCGTGAGCATCGGGCTGGCCCAGCACGCCAAGAATGAAGAGATGATGGACTTCCTGCGCCGGGCGGACCAGAACCTCTACAGGGCCAAGGCCGCCGGAAAGAACCAGGTCTGCTTCACGCAGACGACCTGACGCCCCGTCCCTCTCCCCCGCGAAGATCCAAACCGGCCGCCTGAGGGGGAATGCCCCGGCCGCCCGCGGTTCATGTGAAGAGGGCGTCGATCTCCCTGAGAAATTGATCCGGGTCTTCCGTCGCCGAGGCCTTCTGTTCCATGGGGCAGGGGGCCGTCCGCTCGCGGTTCAGGAGGATCGGCACGACCTCGCCGGCGGTGAGCGGGACGTCGCGGCGCTCCAAGAATGCCGCGGCCCCGGCGGAAGCCCTCCGGGCGACGATCCGGGCGATCATCCCCGAGGCGACGGTGAGCTTCGCCGCCGCCAAGCCGATGGCGCGGTCGTGGAGCTCGCAGCCGCGATAGAGTCCCCGGCAGGCCCGGATGCACTCCACGAGGGGCCGAAGCCCCTCCTTCCCGGAAGAAAAGACCATGCGGTCCCCGTCGAAGAGGGCCAGGCTGTAGCGGTCGAAGTCGGGCGTCGGCATACCGGGTACCGTCTGGAGGTCCTGCAAACCGGGAGGCCTCCGCTCCCCGTCGGGAAGCGGAATCCGGCCAGCACCGATTTCGGGGCCCCACCGTGTGCATCCCTTTTCAACAGAGCTTTACCGTACCACGGCCGTCCCCGGTTTTGCACCGGGTTTGTTTTCGATCACGGCTTCCTGTCGGTCAAGGTCCTCACGAGCCTCGCGGGGAGGGACTCGTGGATCCGCAGCGCCCCGCGGGGGCAGACCTCGAGGCAACAGAAGCAGCGGATGCATGCCGCGTAGTCGAACCGGATCCGGTTTCCGTCCGTGGTGATGGCCTTCGCCGGGCAGTATTCCCGGCACTCCCCGCACAGCGTGCAGGCGTCGTCATCGGCGACGGGCTTGGCGACGAGCCGCTCCCGCAGAAGTCCCGCGAGCCTGCCCGATGCACGGATGCCGGGGATCTCGTAGTCTCCGACCTCGGGGAGCACCCCGTCGATCTCGATCTCCCCGCCGGCCATGCCCAGTTGCCGGGCGGCCCGGTTCGTCGGCAGCGCCTCGGGGTCCATGCCGACGAGGGTGCAGACCGCGCGGTCGACGGCGACCGTGTCGGCGCTTCCCATGAGAACCCCGAGGCGGCGCGGCCTTCCGCTCTTGCCGGGCCCCTCGCCCTCCATGGCGAGGATGCCGTCCAGGAGGGTCACCGCCGGGTTCACGGTGCGGCAGATCTGGACGAGAAGACGCGCGAAGAGATCGCGGTTGACACCCGCCCGCATGTGCCACTCGGGCTTCCGCAGACCGACGACGCAGCCGAAGAGGTTCTTCACCCCCAGGGTGAGCTGCATCATCCCGTGGGTCTTGAGCTTGGGGAGGTTGATGACGATGTCCGCGTCGAGGGCGTCAGCGGCCAGGTCGATCGTGCCGAAGGGCTCGCCGATGTCGACCTTCCGGGATGCGGAAAACTCGGCGCACTCCACGTCGAGTCCCGCCAGGGCATCGCGCGTCCCGCTGGTTTTCAGGATCCGATCGAACGAGCCCAAGGCCGGGCTGTCGCCGATCCGGACCCGCCCCCCTCTTGCCAGGGCGTATTCCGCAACCGCCCGGATGACGAGCGGGTGCGTGAGCATCGCGTCGCCCGGCTTTGCCGGCGAGAGAAAGTTCGGCTTGATCAGGACGCGCCGGCCCGGCGCGATCCCGGCGCCCCCGACGGCATCGAGGATCCCGAAGACCGCCGGTTTGAGCCGGTCGTAATCGTACGTCGCCTGCCGGGCGATGACCTTGGACATTTTTCTCCCTGCGCCCTGGACCTCGTGGCATCATACCAGAGCGCGCCGCCGCGGTGAAGCCCCGGAGTCCCTTGTGCTGGGTCACTGCCTGTGTTAAGAGAGCCGACGGAGGCACCGATGGGGGTTCCCGGAAATTTCGTAACGCTGACGCACATCGCCATGACGCGGGTCCTGCCCGCCGTGCACCGGTTTCTCGCGGGGTGGAGGGAAAAGGCGATGAAGATCCCCGACCCCGAGCTTCGGCACCAGGCCCTCATGAGCATCGGGAACAAGACCTTCCACTGCGAAGGCGGCGGGATCTACACCCTGCTTGCGGGGGAGCACGCCCGGGAGACGATGCGCTTCATCGTCGCCTACCAGACGATCAGTGACTACCTCGACAACCTCTGTGACCGGGGGACCTCGCGCGACCCGGAGGATTTCCGGGCCTTGCACACGGCCCTGGCGGATGCCCTGACCCCTGGGGCCGAGCCCGGCGACTACTACCGCTGCCGTTCGGAAAAGGACGACGGGGGCTACCTGCCCGCCCTCGTCCGGACCTGCCAGAACGTCCTGAAGGATCACCCGGCGCAGGGGCGGATCGCCCCGCACCTTCACGAGCTCGCCGGCTATTACCGCGAGCTGCAGGTGCACAAGCACGTGGCGGCCGGGGAGGTCAGGCCGCGCCTCGAGGCGTGGCATGCCGGGTACCGGGACAGGTTTCCCGGTATCCGCTGGCAGGAGTTCTGTGCCGCCTCGGGCTCCACGCTGGGGGTCTTCTCTCTCGTCGCGCAGAGCTGGGCGGGCGAACTTTCCGATGAGGCCCTGCAGGGGATCAAGGAGGCCTATTTCCCGTGGGTTCAGGGTCTCCACATCCTGCTCGACTACTGCGTGGACCGCGACGAGGACCGCTTGGCCGGGGAGCTGAACTTCTGTGATTACTACCGCGACGAAGGCGAGATGGCCGAGCGGTTCATCCATTTCTACCGGATGTCGGACCGGGCGCTCGGCGGGCTGCCGAACCCGGGGTTTCAGCGCATGCTGCTCAAGGGCGTGCTCGCGGTGTACCTCTCGGACGTGAAGATGAGCCGCCAGGGCAGCCGCGCGAAGAGACTCTCCAGGCGGCTCCTTCGGGAGGGCGGACCGCTGGCCTGGTTCTTTTTCGCCAACTGCTGGATCTATCGCCGGGCGAGGAATACCTGACGGACCCCGGCAGGAGGTCAATCCGTCAGGCCGGGAAAGGAAGAAGGTGAGAGGGAAAGACGGGTTGATGGATGCCCCTGCAGCCTGGCCGGAAAGCCGGAAACCCGTTTTGCCTTTTCCAGATCCATGCTAGATTGTTCAAAAATGCGGCCCCGGCTCACCCCGTGCCGCCTGATTCAATTCGGCTTGCAAAGGAGGATGTGCATGAAACTCAAGGTCGGACAGAAAGCCCCCAACTTCACCCTGCCGAGTCATCTCGACAGGAAGGTGACCCTCTCGAAGTGCCTCGGCAAGGGCCCTGTCGTCATCGCGTTCTTCCCCCTGGCCTGGACGCCGGTCTGAACGAATCAGCTTCCCTCGTACGAGGCCGAGATGGCCAAGTTCGAGGAGCTCAATGCCCAGGTCCTGGGCATCAGCGTCGATCACGTCCCCTGCCTCAAGGCCTGGGCGGAGAGCCTCGGCGGGATTTCCTTCCCGCTGCTCAGCGATTTCTGCCCCCAGGCCGCCGTTGCGAAAAAGTACGGCGTCAAGAGAAAGGAGGGGTTCTCGGAGCGGGCGATCTTCGTCCTCGACAGGTACGGGATCATCCGCTACATCGACATCCACGACATCGACGACCGGCCCAAGAACAAGGTCCTGTTCGCCGAGCTCAAGAAGGTGATCCGGCTGGAAAGCGAGCTGGAGAAGGTCGCAGCAGCGAAACGAAGACCCGGGGCGAAAAAGGCCCGCAGGGAAACGGGCCCCCTACGCCCCTCGTCGATTGAAAAGAAGTCACCCAGGCAGCCATGAACCCTCCCATTGAAACCATCGCCATCATCGGCGCCGGGGCCCTCGGGGCGGCCTACGGCAGCATCCTCTACGACATGGACCCGAAGTGCGTCTGCTTCATCGCAGGCGGCCCCCGGTTCGAAAAGCTGAAGCGCGACGGCGTCGTCGTGAACGGCAGGCGCTACGCGATCGCCGTGGTGAGACCCGAAGAGGCCGCCCCGGCGGACCTGCTCATCGTGGCCGTCAAGCACTACCATCTGGACCAGGCCATCGCCGAGATGAAGCATGCCGTCGGCCCCGCGACGACGGTCCTCTCCGTCATGAACGGCATCGACAGCGAGGAGCGCATCGGCGCGGTCTACGGCATGGACCGGGTGGTCTACGGCCTCACCCTCGGGATCGACGCCGTGCGGGAGGGCAACAGCGTCCGCTACACCAACCAGGGGCGCATCTTCTTCGGCGAGGCGAAGAACCCCTCCATGACGGAACGGGTCCGGCGCATCCACGAACTGTTCGACCGCGCAGGGATCGCCCACGTGATCCCCCCGGACATGATCCGCAGCCTCTGGTTCAAGTTCATGGTCAACGTGGGTGCCAACCAAGCCTCGGCCGTCCTGCGGGCGAATTACGGGACCCTCCGGACGTCCCCCGAGGCCAGGGAGCTCATGGATTCAGCCATGCGGGAGGTCATCGCGCTGGCCGGGGCCCTGAAGGTGGATCTCTCCGAGAAGGACATCGGGGAATGGTACAAGGTCCTCGAAGGGCTCGGCGCAGACGGCAAGACCTCCATGTTCCAGGATGTCGAGGCCGGGCGGAAAACCGAGGTGGAAATGCTTGCCGGAACGGTCATCGAACTCGGGGAGCGTCACGGGATTGCGACGCCGGTGAACCGGCGCCTCTTCGACGAACTGAAACGGATCGAGGCCGAATCGGGGGCGAGGGCCTGAAAGGGGGCGTTCATGAAGCGGGCGCTGCTGCTGGTGGACATCCAGAACGACTACTTCACGGGCGGGGCCATGCCGCTCGTGGGCATGGAGGCGGCGGCCGGAAAGGCAAGTATGCTCCTTGAACTGTTTCGAAATCGGTCCGAGCCCGTCTTTCACATCCGGCATGTCTCGAAGCGCCCCGGGGCGACCTTCTTCCTGCCCGGGACGGAAGGGGCCGAGATTCACCCCGCCGTCGAGCCGCTTCCGGGGGAGCCGGTGCTGACCAAGGTTTTCCCGAACAGCTTCCGGGGCACGGACCTCCAGGACTTGCTGCGCAAGGAAGGAGTGGGGCATCTCGTCATCTGCGGCGCCATGTCCCACATGTGCATCGACGCCACCGCGAGGGCGGCCTTCGACCTGGGGTTCCGGTGCACCGTCGTCGAGGACGCCTGCGCCACGAGAAATCTCGCCTTCAAGGGAGAGTCCGTCCCGGCCTGGGCCGTCCACGGCGCCTTCATGGCGGCCCTGCAGGGGATCTACGCGGAGGTGGTGTCGGCCGGCGGGTTCATGACATCCGTGCAGGGCTGAGGCGGCCGGGGCCCCTCACTCCTCCCGGTAGAGCGGGAACAGGTTGGCCGCCCCTGTGCCTGCCGCACCGCCGGATTCGGCAAGGATCTCCTCGAGGATCTCCGCCGCGCCGCGCACGTACCCGGGGCAGACGGTCCGGAAGATGTTTTTCTGCCTTGCGACGGCAAGCCCCTCGGGCCTGCTCACGTCGACCCCCATCAGTTCCCGGCACTCCAGCGACCCATGGCGCCGCCTGAACATCTCCGCGAAGCGGCGCACGACCTCGTAGGAGCGCTCCTTCTGCTGCTGGTCGTCCGCCCTCGTCATGCCGTGGAGAAGGCCGATGACCATGTAGGCCCCCGTCACGGCCCCGCAGGTCCCCGCCATGCGGCCCATGCCGCTGCCGAACCCGCCGGCCACCTTCAGCGCCGTCTCGCGGTCCATTCCCAGTTCCGGCCCGTAGGTCGCCAGGATCGCCTGGGCGCAGCTGAAGCCGCTCTGATGCCGTTTTACCGCTTCTTCGACGCGCCGCTCTTTCACCTCAGCTTCCTCCCCTTTCATCTTTGCCCTGTGCCTTCGCTCAAAACGCGCACGTCCCCGTCATGCATCCGCCGGCGAATTCGGAATCCGCCGCCACGAGATCCTCCTCGAGGATCACGGGGCCACCGTCGGCCCCCCGGAAGGACAGGACCTGCTCGGCCCGGCTCCCGTAGCGGTAGACCGTGATCCCCTTGCACTTGAGCCGGTGGGCCATGAGGTAGATGTTGCGCACGTCGTCGATCGTGGCCTCCGCGGGCAGGTTGATCGTCTTGGACACCGAGTTGTCGCAGTGCTCCTGGAAGGCGGCCTGGATCCGCAGGTGCTGCTCGGGTTCCACGTCGAAGGCCGTGACGAAGACCCGCTTGACGTCCCGCGGGATCCCCCGGATGCGGCGCAGGGTCCCCCAGCGGGCGATCTCGGCGAGAATTTCCCGCTTGTAGATCCCCCGGGCCCGGGCGACGGTCTCGAAGATCGGGTTGATCTCGAAGAGCCGTGTGCCCGACAGGACGTTTCGAACGTAGCTGATGGCGAACAGCGGCTCGATGCCGCTCGAGCAGCCGGCGATGATGCTGATCGTCCCCGTGGGGGCGACGGTGTTGACCGTGGCGTTCCGGAGGGGCAGGTTTTTCCGCGCGTAGACCGACCGGTCGTAGTTCGGGAAGACGCCCCGCTCCGCGGCCAGCTGTGACGAGGCCTTCAGCGACTCGCGGCGGATGAAGGCCATGAGCCTGCGGGCGAACGTCTCCGCCTCCCGGGAGTCGTAGGGAATGCCCAGGCGGATGAGCATGTCGGCAAAGCCCATGATCCCCAGCCCGATCTTGCGGTTTGCGCGGGTGATGGCGGCGATCTCCTCGAGGGGGAAGTTGTTGACCTCGATGACGTCGTCGAGGAAACGGACGCCCCAGCGGATCGTCTCGGCCATCCGCTCCCAGTCGGGCCTGCCGTCCCTGACCATCCGTGCCAGGTTGATGGACCCCAGGTTGCAGCTCTCGTAGGGCAGCAGCGGCAGCTCCCCGCAGGGGTTGGTGGCCTCGATCCGCCCCAGGGCGGGGGTGGGGTTGCGGCGGTTCACCGTGTCGGTGAAGATGAGCCCCGGGTCGCCCGTGCGCCAGGCGCCGTACACGATGAGGTCGAAGATCGTCCGGGCCCTGACCGTCCGGTCCTTTTTCCCCGTCCGGGGGTTGATGAGGTCGAAGCCGCCGTTTCGGCGGACGGCGTCCATGAAGCGGTCCGTGACGGCCACGGAGAGGTTGAAGTTGGCGAAGCGGCCCCTGTCGATCTTGGCCTCGATGAACTCCATGACGTCGGGGTGGTCGCATCGCAGGATCCCCATGTTGGCCCCGCGGCGCCTTCCCCCCTGGACGATCACCCCCGTGGCCGCGTCGAAGATGCTCATGAAGGAGACCGGCCCCGAGGCCTCGCCCTTGGTCGTTTGAACGAGGTCCCCCTTGGGCCGAAGGTGCGAGAAGCTGAAGCCCGTTCCCCCGCCGGACTGGTGGATCTTGGCCATGTGGCGCAGGGCCCCGAAGATCCCGTCGATCGAGTCGTCCACGGGGAGCACGAAACAGGCCGAGAGCTGGCCCAGCGCCGTCCCTGCGTTCATGAGGGTGGGGGAGTTGGGCAGGAAGGTCAGCTCGCGCATCATGTCGTAGAAGGTCTCCTCGGCCTCGGTGGCCGAGACGGCCGACCGGAAGCGCTTCTCCGCCCCGGCCACGTGGCGCGCCACGCGGCGGAAGAGCTCGCCGGGGGTCTCGACGACGTTGCGCCCGTCGTCCTTGATGAGGTAGCGCTTCTTCAGGACCTCCATGGCGTTGATGGGGAATTTCAGGTCGTCCCGCAGCCCCAGCGCCGCCTTGGCCTGCCTCATCTCGGCGCGGCGCTCGCGGTAGAGGATGTAGGCCCGCGCGATGGGGCCGTAGCCCGCCTTCATGAGGCCCTGCTCGACGAGGTCCTGGACGGCCTCGACGCCGGGGGTCGCCCTGCGGTACAGGCGGCTGACGTCGGTGAGCACGGTGTCGGTCACCGCCTCGGAGACGGCGATCGATTTGAGCCGGTCCTGGAGGACCTCGAAGGCCGCCCGCTCGACGGCGTAGCGGATCTTTTCCTTCTCGAAGGGGACGACGGAGCCGTCGCGCTTGCGGATCTTGCGGGGGAGGGTCAGCTTAGGCATTGCGGTCTCCATTTGTCTGCGGCCGTTTCTCCAGCCATGTGCCTTTCGCCGTGCGCCTTCTTTCATAGTCCCCTGCCCGCGATGTAGTCTGCCAGGTCCGCCACGCGGCACGAGTAGCCCCACTCGTTGTCGTACCAGGCCACCACCTTGGCCATGTTGCCGCGGAAGACTTGGGTGAATTCCATGTCCACGATGGAGGAGTGCGCATCGCCCTTGTAGTCCATGGAGACCAGGGGCTCATCCTCGCAGGCCATGATGTCCTTGAGCGCCTTTCGCGACGCCAGCCGCAGGACCTCGTGCAGCTCTTGTGTCGAGGCCGGTCTCCTCAACTCGGCGGTGAAATCGGCCACGGAGACCGTCGGCGTGGGGACGCGCAGGGAGTAGCCGTCGAAGCGCCCCTCCAGGTCGGGGATGATCAGGGCCAGCGCCCGCGCCGCGCCCGTCGTCGTCGGGATGATGTTGCAGCCCGCCGCACGGGCCCGCCGGAGGTCCTTGTGGGGCAGGTCGAGAATCCGCTGGTCGTTCGTGTAGGAGTGCACCGTCGTCATCATCCCCTTCTCGATCCCGAAGGCCGCATGGACGACGCTCACCGGGGGGGCGAGGCAGTTTGTCGTGCACGAGGCGTTGGAGACGATGTGGTGCTTCTTCGGGTTGTAGGCCCCGTGGTTGACGCCCATCACGACCGTGATGTCCTCGCCCTTGGCCGGGGCCGAGATGATGACCTTCTTTGCCCCCGCCTCGAGATGGGCCCGGGCCTTCGCGGCATCCGTGAAGAGGCCCGTGCTCTCGACGACGATCTCGACCCCCTCGTCGTCCCAGGGGATCTGGGCGGGGTCGCGGAAGGCGAAGCTCTTGACGGATTTGCCGTTGATGACAAACTCGTCCTTTCCCTCGGTCACGGTCCCGGTGAACCGGCCGTAGTTGGTGTCGTACTTGAAGAGGTGCGCGTTGGTCTCCACGTCGAAGAGATCGTTGACCGCCACGACCTGCAGCGTGTCCGGGTGGCGCTCGAGGATTGCCTTGAGCACCTGGCGCCCGATCCGTCCGAATCCGTTGATTCCGATCCGTGTCATGTTCTTCTCCCTGGCTGGCTGAAATCTTCGTCCCTGGAACCCTTTGCCATGAGCCCTTCGCCTTCTGTTTGCCTTTCAGTTGTCATCGATCCGGTACTTGTGCTCGACCAGCAGGTCGAAATTTGTCTTGAGGGCGCTGTAGAGGCGCGCGTTGTCCAGGGCGATGGCGCTGAGGTTGGCCACGGCCTCGAGAAACCGGATTTCCTGCCTGTCGAACTTCCGCTCCTCCCTCGTGTACACCCGGAGCACGCCGATGACCTTCTTGCCCACCTGCAGGGGGACGACGAGGACGGAGCGGATCCCTTCCCTTTTGGCCTCGGCGTTGTACTGGAACCCTTTGTCCGACTGGGCGTCGCGGACCCAGATCGTCTTTCCGCCCAGCGCCTTGCGGTCCACGCCGCTTTCCCGGACCAGCACGGGCCCCTTGACGAGGTATCCCTTCGACAGACCGCAGGCCGCCCCCATCAGCAGCCGCCTGCCCCGCGCGTCGAGAAGCCGGATGGCGCAGGCCTTCACGCCCATGGCCTCCGTCACGCAGCAGGCGATCCTCTCGAGGACCTCCGCGGGCTCCAGGGAGGCGTTGACCACCTTGGCCACCTCGTAGAGGGCCGTGAAATAATCTTTTTCCCTGTTCGTCATGGCATCCCCCTTGTCCGGCGTTTTTCGCATCGGGGCCCCTTCCCTTCGCGGCGCCCCTTGGCATGGTTTATGCTGATTAAAGTGATTGAATGGGTCAGGCCCTTGAGGGCCTGCACCGGTCTCCTTTTTCTCCTCCTTTGTGAAGCCCCTGTCCCTGCGGACCGGGGTTTTTCACGTGCCGTCGGAGGCACTTCCCCCAGCCCCGGATCCATACCGGCGTTGACCGGGGGAGGGAGAGCCCTCCGGAACGCTCAGGGCGCCTTGGCGTTCTTCGACTCGACGACGGCCCTGTGCAAGTCCGCCAGGAGGGCCGCGGAGAATTTCTGCATGGCCCCGCTCATGGCCTCGGCCAGCGCCCGCGCCGATTTCTCCTTCATGGCTTCCTCGACGGCATAGGTTTTCTGCAAGACGACGCGCTGCGTGATCTCCTGCCGGGTCGTGTCCAGCAGCGTCACGTCGGCGGCCAGACGCGCTGCCGGGCCCCCTGCCCCCTCGGTTTCCATGAACTCGGTGACGGCGCCTGCCAGGACGAAGCGCCCCTCGCCGGAGTCATCGTAGCCGAGCACGGCCTTGAAGGCGCCCGAGGCGCGCAGGTCCCTCAGCACAAAATCCGTCACCATGTCGCCCGGCGTCACGCGCCATCGCTCCCGGCTGTAGGTCCCCCGTTCGTAGGGCGAAGGCCGGTAGACCATGGCCGTCCCCGCGAAGGCCCGGGCCGTGGAGAAGGGCTCGACGCGGATTGCGGCGTCGATCTTCGGCTGGCCGGCCGCCGCAGGCGGGGGGTACTCGGGAAGATACTGCTTCACGACATAGGTCGACTTCCCGCCCCCGCAGCCCACGATGACCATGCATGCCAACAGCAAGTATGGGAGCCGCTTCATCACTCCTCCCTCATTCCGAGCTTCTTGACTTCGCAACTTCTTAATTTCCTTCTTTTTCTAGTCCCGCCGGCCCGCCGGAGACTTGCCTCCGAAAAGGAGATCCGAGGGGTTCGATTCCAGCCTCTCGAGGAGCCTCTCCAGGGTCTCCGAGGCCCGCCGCAGGTTCTCGCTCATGAGCTGGACATCGCGGGCCGTCGTCCTCGATGCTCTCGTGAAATGATCCACGGCCCGATTGGCCTTTTCGGCCGTCTCGGCAAGCCGCAGGGCCCTGATCTCGTCGCGGGTCGCTGCGATCAGGAACCGGGCCTCGGCCAGGGCCGCCCGCGTCTCGTCGGCGATCCCCTCGAGCCGGCCCTCGGCCGTCACCTTCTCCACCCGGGCCGCGACCCGGTCGAGGTTGGACGACATCGACTCCAGGTTCGCCAGCACCCTCTGTGTCCGGGGGCCGGACAGGAGATCCTCCGCGGCCTTCGCCGAGCGGGTGATGCTCTTTGAAATCCCTTCGAGATCGACCTGCTTGATCTTCTCGACGATCTCGTCGATGCTGGAGACGATCTGGCGGATCTGCGACGGCCTCGAAGGGATGATCGGGAACTCGGAGGCAAAGTCCAGCCTGGGCGATTGGTCGGGTTCGTCGGGGTCGCGGCGGTCGAGTTCGACGAAGACGATGCCCGTGATCCCCGCGACCCTCAGCGAGGCCACCGTGTTCTTCTCCACCTCGTCGCGCAGCCGGATCTTCATGACGACCTCGATGAGGCGGTTGTCGGGTGCCACCCGGATGTCCTCCACCCGTCCCACATCGACGCCCCGGTACTTAACGGCGGAGTCCCGCTGGAGCCCCTGGACGGACTCGTCGAAGTAGCTGACGTAACGGGACCCCTCTTCGAAGTACTTCGAGGCGCCCACCCAGATGACGGCGGCCACCCCGAGAAGGACGCCCGCGGTCACGAAGATGCCGAGGGCCCTGTTGGATACCTGTCTGGCCATCGCAAACGTTCTCCCTCTAGTACGCCTGGCGGTTGAAGAAACGGTTGACCCGGGGGTCCGTGGAGTTGTCCCGGAGATCCTGCGGCGTCCCCCGGGCGATGATGCCCTTGGCGTCCTTGTGCAGCATGATGACCCTCTGACCGAGACTGAAGATCGAGGCCAGTTCCTGCGTGACGAACACCATCGTCGTCCCGATCCCCTCGTTGAGGCTCCGGATGAGGATGTCGAGCTCGGCGGCGGTGACAGGGTCGAGACCCGCCCACGGCTCGTCGTAGAACAGGAACATGGGGTCCAGCGCCATCGCCCGCGCGAGCCCCGCGCGCTTCCGCATGCCCCCGGAGAGCTCGGAGGGCATGTGGTTGTCGTATCCCGCCAGCCCGACGAGGCCGAGCTTCATCCGGACGATCTCGCGGATCAGTTCAGGCGGCAGGTCGGTGTACTCCGCGAGCGGCAGGGCCACGTTCTCGGCGATCGACATGGACCCGAACAGGGCGTCGGCCTGAAAGAGCACGCCGATCTGTCTGCGGACCCGGCGCATGGTGTCTTCGTCGGCCCGCGTGATGTCGACGCCGTTGATGACGACCCGGCCCGCGGCGGGCTGGAGGAGCCCGATCATGTGCTTCAGGAGCGTCGACTTCCCGCATCCGCTGCCCCCGAGCATCATGAAACGCTCTCCCCGGTAGACCTCGAAGCTCACGTCCTCGAGGATCGTCACGTCGCCGTATCGCGCGGTGAGCCCCTCGACGATGATGACCGGGTCGCTGTTCGACGATGCCATCCTTGCTTCACCCCTGTCAGTACCGGATGTAGTGCAGCATGATGGCGAAGGCCGAGTCGGCCACGATGATCAGGAAGATCGCCGACACCACGGCCGAGGTCGTCGACTGCCCCACCCCCTCGGCCCCTCCCCGTACCTGGAACCCCCGCTGGCAGCCGATCCCGGCGATCAGCGCCGCGAAGACGACCGCCTTGACGAGGCTCGTGGTGAAATCGAAGACCCGGATGCTGGCCTTCGTCTGCTGGATGTAGGTGAAGGCCGTGAGATCGAGCCCCGTGATGCCCACGATGAGGCCGCCGAGGATGGCGAAGAAGTCGGCGTAGACGGTCAGGATGGGCACGACGATCATCGCCGCGAGCACCTTGGGGACGGCCAGGAACCGGATCGGGTCGAACCCCATGGTCACCAGCGCGTTCACCTCGTCGTTGACGACCATGGTGCCGATCTCGGCGGCGAAGGCCGAGCCCGACCGCCCCGCGACGATGATGGCCGTCATGATCGGGCCCAGTTCGCGGACCATGGCGATGGTGACGAGGTTGGCCACGTAGAGGTTGGCCCCGAACTGCTTGAGCTGCAGCGAAGACATGAAGGCCATGATGAGGCCCAGCAGGAGGCTGATGAGCGCCACGATGGGAAGCCCGTCGGCGCCGGCCCGTTTCATGGTGAATTTGACTTCGTCCCAGCGCACGCTGCGCGGGTGCGCCAGGCAGTAGGCGAGGGCCGAGACGAGGTCGCCGACGAAGGACATGATTTCCAGGAAGTCCCGGTACTGGCGACGGGCCAGCTCACCCAGCTTCTCTATGACGAGAGGCCTTTCGGACTCGGGCCTCAGCGGCGGCCTCTGCAGCGCCTCCCGGTCGATGAGGCTCAGAAGGCCGTGGTCCTTCTCGGACACGCCGAGGAGCTCGAAGGGGATCCCCCTGGACCGGGTAAGGTTCTCCATCTCGATCAGGGCCAGCGCCCCGGCGCTGTCGAGGTACTCCACGCCGGAGACGTCGACGGCGATCTTCCGGGGCTCGAGGCGCACCGGAATGGCCTGGAGCTCCGCCATGAGGGGCTCGAGGTCCGCGAGGGCGAGGCGGCCTGCAAGCCGCACCGTTGCCTCCGCACCCCGGGTGCCCTCGACGCTCATCCTGTATCCGGCAGTTCGATTTGCAGACATGGCTCCCGTTGTAGGCGGGGCTCAACGGCCCAGGTCGACCCGCTGGAATTCCTCTTCGGTCAGACCGTGACGGTTCGAGAGATCCTCCCGATCGAACGTCAGCACGAGGAGCCCCACCGCCTCGCCCCGCCGCTCCAGGGGGATCGCCACCACGTAGAGCGCCGAGCGGTCCTGCAGGTAGAGCTTCGTCTTGACGATCCTGCGTTCCTTCAAGGCCTTTGAGACCGCGTCGTATCGCGAATAGTCGAGGCGGCGAAACGGCGCACCGGGCGTAGCGGAGGCAAGGGTGATGCCCTGGCGGTCCAGGACGGTGATTCCGCAGGCAAAGGGGCGGCCGCTCTCCCGGGCGAGCGAGCAGGTCTGTTGCAGGATGCGCCCGGCGGCCTGGGGTTCGCGGTTGGCCGCGGCGTCTGTCAGGGAAGCCGACAAGGCCTCACGGGCCGCCAGGACCTCTTTCCGGAAGGCTTCCTCGGCCTTCGAGGGGCCGGGTGCCGGGGGGGCGCACGCCGATGCGGACGCCGCCGCAAGAGCCAGGATCGCGCCCAGAAATCGCATCCCGGGCCTTCGCGCCGCCGGGTAAGCTGCCACGTTACATCCCCTTGGAAAGAGTCGGGCGCGCGGCTTCGTCCGCGCCCGGATTTGCAGTATAGCAAAAAGGGGTTTCGAATTCACGGATTCTTGAGGGGGCGGCGTGTGCGGCTGCCCGGAAACAGGCAGGGGCCGCCGATTGTCGCCGGCGGCCCCCGTCGTCGGGTGTTCTTCCCGTTGCGGCTCATCGCAGCCTGATCTGGAGCGATCCCCTGTCCCGGGTGCGCCCGTCCACGATCGAAACCAGGATCTGCTCCCCCGGCTTCACGAGGGCGAGGGCCGCCGAGAGGTCCTGGGCGCTCGAGAGCGGCATCTCGTTGACCTCGAGGATCACGTCCCCGGGTTCCAGCCCCGCCCTGGCGCCGGGGCTTCCCGCCTCGACGCGGGTGATGATGACGCCCTGGCCCGGTCGGAGCTTCAGGCGCGAGGCCTCCCTGGACGTCACGGGCCTCACGGTGACGCCCAGGCGCTCCTGGATCGGGACGGCGGATGCCTGGGCGCGGCTCTCCATGGATTCGATCCGCAGGGGCACATCGCGCTTCTTCCCTTCGCGGAGGATCGTCACCCGCACCTCCTTGCCGATGGGCGATGCGGCCGCCTCGTTGCGGAGCTGCGAGGCGTCGCGGATTGGCTTGCCGTTAAACGCGACCACGACGTCGCCCTGCTTGAGCCCCGCCCTCTCCGCGGGACTGGCCTTGTGCACCTCCGAGATCAGGGCGCCCCGCGTGGTCTCGATGCCCATGGTCTTGGCGAGGTCGTGGGTCAGGTCCTGCACGGAGACGCCGAGCCAGCCGCGCTCGACCTTTCCCTTGGCGATCAGTTCACGGGAGATATAGGTGGCCATGTTGCTCGGGATTGCAAAGCCGATACCCTCGAACCCGCCCGATGTGGAGGCAATGGCGGCATTCACCCCCACCACCTCCCCGCGCAGGTTCAACAGGGGCCCGCCGCTGTTCCCCGGGTTGATGGCCGCATCGGTCTGGAGGAAGTCCTGGTAGCCGGAGGGGTCCGTGATCCCCCTGCGGTGCTTGGCGCTGATGATTCCCGTCGTCACCGTCTGGTCGAGGCCCCGGGGGTGGCCGATGGCGACGACCCACTCGCCGACCTCCACGGCGTCCGAGTCGCCGAATCGTACATGAGGAAGGGGCTTGCCGGCATCGATCTTCAAGACGGCAAGGTCGGTCTTGGGGTCTGTCCCCACGACGCGGGCCTCGTACCGGGTGCCGTCGGCGAGAAGCACCTGGACCTTCGAGGCGCCGCCGACGACGTGGTTATTGGTCAGGATATGCCCCTTGGCATCGGTGATCATTCCCGTGCCGAGCCCTCTCATCTCCCGCTTGTACCTCCGGGGCGCCTGCTGCGGGTCCTGGAAAAAGCGAAAGAACGGGTCCCCTTCGAAGGGCAGCGTGGGGCGCCGGACCTCCTGGGTCCGGGTCACTTCGATGTGGACCACGGCAGGGATGTTCTCCCTTGCGATCTGGATGATGGCGGTGCTGAGATCCGGGGCGCCCGCCTTCTGGGCGGCGGCAATACCCGGGAACACGACGGCGAACAGGATCATTCCCAGTAGGGTTGCGACCACCCGCCGGGTCGATTTTGCGTATCTCGGGTCTTTCATCGTGTGTCTCCATGATGGGATTGTTTTCCCGTCCCGGGGGCCGCTGCCGGGCCCCCATTGCGGAGATTTCACGTTAACTGAAAACGCCGGGGCTGGCAAGGGAGGAAAAGGCCCCACCCGCGGCGGGGCGGGCACGGCCTGCGGCTTCGTCGCTGCCGCGCCCCCGGAATCCGGCCTTCAAGAAAAGAAAAAATCAAGCTTTTTATGCATCGGGAGGCCAAAAATGCCCCGTTTTTCTCGTATGTTCTTGATAATATTGATCTTTATAAGAAAACGGCCACTTTTTTCTTGCAATCCCCGTCATCGGCTTGTAACATTCATAAAAACAAAGTTGCAGCGGGTGCACGATTCAACAGCAGTCTTTGAACCAGCCTGACCTTCCGGTCCCCTTGTCCCGCTGAAATCCCCCAACGACAACGCCTGAGAAAAAGCCTCTCGACAGGACCAGCCGGGTGGGGACAGGACAGGAGAAAGAAGGGGAGGAGACATGAAAGCGATGAAATACTTGGCCCTGCTGGGGTTGATCGTCGGCGTGGTGTCGCTGACGAGCCTGAATTTTTCCGACGAGGCCGCTCAGTACAGCAGCCTCGGTTTTGAGTTCAACTGGGAGGAGGAGCGCGCCGTGGAGCTGATCGCGGCGCACTTGGCGGAAAAGAACGCCCTCATCCCCGACGGGGAACTCCGGGAGATTGCGAGGACCATGTACGACGCCGCGCGGCGCTACGAAGTCGATTACCGACTGGTCCTGGCCGTCATCGACGCCGAGAGCAACTTCCGCCACAATGTCGTTTCCGACGCGGGGGCCATCGGGATCATGCAGGTCAAGCCGGTCGTGGCCCGGGAGTTCTCCGAAGAGGTGGGGATCCCGTACAGGCGGGACGTCCTCCAGTGCCCCCACGCGAACGTCCGCTTCGGCGTCTACTACCTGTCGTGGCTGAGCCGGCATTACGACAACGAGTACGCCGTCCTCTACGCCTACAACGTGGGCTTCACCCGGGCCCGGCAGAACATGCAGCGCAACAGCGAACCGAAGACCTGGTACACAAGGAAAGTCATGGAGGAGTATGAGCGGAACCGCGCCAGGCTCCCGGGCGTCTGACCCGGCGGCCTCAGGCAAAAGGGCCCGTGCAGAAAGGAAAAGCCCCCGCTTCCGGGACGGAAGCACGGGGGCTTTTTTTTGCCGTTTTTGCCGTGGCCGCTCGCTCCGTCATCTCCAGGGCCGGATGGACTCGAGCCAGGCCTTGAGGTTGAACTCCCCCCAGCGTTCCTTCGTGCTGTCCCTGAGCGGCGCGAGGATGTTGATGTAGTCGTCCGTCCAGGGGACCGCCTCCCTGAGGCCGTCGCCCGGCCCGAAAGGGATCCAGCCTTTCTTGAGCAGGGCCCTCAGCCGTTCGGGCTTCCTGGCAAGAACCACGCACCACGTGGCGCTCTGGTTCGCCTTGAGTTCGGTTTTCGGCGTCGGCACGTTGATCGCGCCGGCGAGCCCGAGCTGGGCGGCAATCGCCTTGATGACGGGGCGCAGCTCGTAGTAGCGGTTCGACACGTGAAAGAGGATCACCCCGTCGGCCTTGAGCCGCTCCAGGTAGATCTGGACCGCTTCCCGCGTCAGCAGATGGGTCGGGATGCCGTCGCCCGTGAAGGCGTCCATGTGGATGATGTCGTACGGGGGCTCATGCCGGCCGCTGTTCTGCATCGCAAGCCTCCCGTCACCCACGACGACCCGCACGTCCCCCCTGCTCTCACTCAGGAACGAGAACCAGTGGCGCGCGATCCCCTCGTTGTCGGGGTCGATCTCGTAGAAGACCATGGTTTCGCCCGGCTTGACGTAGGCCGCCGCGGCGCCCGCCCCAAGCCCCAGAACGGCCATTCTCCGGACAGGAGGGGTCGTCTCGTAGACGTCCGCGATCCCGCCGCCGATGAAGTAGTACATGATGGGGGTCAGTCGCTCCTCGGGGTCCAGGAGCTGTGCGCCGTGGATGGTGCGGCCGTGAAGGAGCTGCCGCACGTCGTGGGGGTGGGCTTCCACGTCCCATATCGTGTAGGTGCCGTAGAAGTTGCGGTGGCGGAAGCGCACGGGCTCCTGCAGGGCGTCCGAGCCTTCCTTGACGATGAGGAACACGAGGAAGGCCACCGTTACGGCACGGCCCGCAGCGACCGCGTAGGAGAGACCGGTCCTGGGACGGGTCAGCGGCTTCTCCCGGCACCACCAGAAGGTGGGGGCCAGCAGCACGATGATGATCGGGTATTCATAGAGCGCCGAGAACAGGAAGGGCGCCCCGAGGCTGATCAGTGCCCCGCCGACCCAGCCGCCCAGGGCCGCCGCAAGGTAGAAATTCGTCAGGCGCGATGCCGGGGGCCTCAGCTCGTAGAGCGTCCCGTGGGACACGAGGCAGACGAGGAAGAAAACCGTCAGGTGCCCGATGATGGCGAGCCAGTGCACCGGCCCGAGGAGGTACATGAGAAGTCCGGCCAGCAGGATTTCGGGCCAGGCGTTGCGGAGCGCGCGGGGCACGCCGCCGCCGGTCCGGAAGGTCACGATGAAGCTCCCCAGGTACAGGGCGAGCGGCAGGATCCAGGTCAGGGGGAAGGACCCCACCTCGAGGGCGATGTAGTTCGTCACCGCCAGCAGGAATGCCGAGGGCAGGCAGGACAGCAGCAGCCATTTGCCGTAGGTTGCGGCGCCGACGGCCACCCCGTCTTGCCGTCCTTCGCCCTGGGCGGATGCCGCCGCCGGTCCCAGGTTGGGGCGCAGCAGGAACCACGATGCGACGACGAGCGCGGCGTACAGGACATACGTCAGGCTCCAGGCGATGCTCTGCAGCCTCACCCCCATGAGGGGCTCGGCGACGAAGGTGTATCCCAGCAGGGCGATCAGGGAGCCCGCGTTGGACGCGGCGTAGAGCGGGTAGGGCTCCTTTTGCGTGCCTAGGCGGGACTCGCTCAGCCAGGCCTGGGCCACGACGGCCGTCGTGGAGAGCACCGCGAAGGGGATTGCGACGTAGACCGACAGGACGTAGAGAAGATGCCCGAGCGGGGCATGCGGGTCGGGCTGGGCGTGGACCCGGAGCGGCAGGTTCACGAGGGGAAGGGCAAGGATGGCCAGGTGCCACACGCCGAGTTTCCTGGCGAAGAGGTGGGCGTAGAGATACCCGATGAACAGGACGGCCTGGAAGAACATCAGGCAGGTGAGCCACACGTGGGCCGCCCCGCCGAAATAGGGGGTCAGCAGCCGCCCCGTGAGCGGCTCCAGCCCGAAGAGCAGAATCGCCCCGCAGAAGACCATGGCCGTCAGGACGGCCATGGCCAACCGGTCGCTTCCCGCATCCGCCGTTTTCATCCCTCCCAACCTCCGAAAGCGGTATTCCATACCGCTTATCGGACCGATGGGCAAGCTGTTTTTTGAGGGGGACACGCAGGCCAGAAAACCTGGAATCATGGAGTATTGGAAGGATGGGCGTAATGGATCATTTTGCAATATTCCATTATTCCGACATTCCGGTTTCCCTTCTTCAGGGGTGCCTCTGCGTGAAGGGCAGGGCCAGCAGCTGCACAAGGCCGAGCCGCGACGGGTCGCGGAAGTTGGCCAGCCCGATCGTCATCCCTTCGTGTCCCCGCTCGGGTTGGGGGCGGTAGGTGCCGAAGAGCCGGTCCCAGATGGAGAGATTGAAGCCGAAGTTGCTGTTGCGCTCCCGGATGACGACGGAGTGGTGGACCCGGTGCATGTCCGGTGTCACGACGAGAAGCCTCAGCACGCCGTCGAGCCCGAGCGGGAGCCTCAGGTTGCTGTGGCTGAACATGGCCGTTGCGTTCAGGATGATCTCGAAGAGGATGACCGAAAGGGCAGGCGGCCCGAAGAGGTAGACGAGACCGAGCTTGATCCCCATGGAGAGGACGATCTCGAGGGGGTGAAAGCGGATCCCCGTGGTGAGGTCGAAGTCGAGATCGGCGTGGTGGATCATGTGCAGACGCCACAGCGCCGGCAGGTGATGGAACAGCACATGCTGGACGTAGATGAAGAGATCGAAGAGGACCACCCCGATGAGGACCGCGGCCCCGTAAGGGACGGGGTAGGCATTCAGAAGCCCCCATCCTTCCCGGCTGCACAGCAGGGCAAAGCCCACGGGGAGAACGGGGAAGAGGAAACGGACGATGAGGGCGCCCAGCGTCACGATCCCGAGATTGGCAACCCACCGGGCGGCCTTGGAGACCGTCAGGGCCCTCCTCGGCGCGATCCGCTCCAGCACGGCGAGGACCAGAAGGGCCCCCAGGAAGAAGCCCAGGCGGATTGTTGCTTCGTTTTCCACGAGGCCGTCACCCGATGTTGCGTAACATTCCAGCAACCCCCCGGAAGAGCATCGGCGATCAAACGGGAACGCTTCCGTTACAGGTTCACACGGAGCCCCCTGTCCCGCAGGTACTCCTTCACCTGGCGGATGCTAAAGGTCCGGAAGTGGAAGACCGAGGCGGCAAGGACGACGCTCGCGCCGCCCTTGACGACGGCCTCGTAGAAGTGCTCGAGCTTTCCGGCCCCGCCCGAGGCCACGACGGGCACGCTGACCGCGTCGGCGACGGCCCTCGTGAACTCAAGATCATAGCCTGCCAGGGTCCCGTCCCCGTCCATGCTCGTCGGCAGGATCACACCCGCCCCGAGGTCCTGGCACTGTCTCGCCCAGGCGATGGCGTCCTTTCCGACGGGGGTGGTGCCGCCCGCCACGACCAGCTCGAACCCCGAGGGCATGGCTTTGTTGCGCCGCGCGTCGATGGCGACGGTGATCCTCCCGGTGCCGTACCTGTCGGCCGCCTCCCGGACGAGCGCCGGCCTCTTCACGGCGGCGCTGTTCATGGAGACCTTGGCGGCACCCGCCCCGAGGACGAGCTCGATGTCCTCGAGGCTGTTGATCCCGCCCCCGACGGTCAGCGGGATCGAGATGACGGCCGAGACCTGCCGGACCCACTCCAGGCGGGTCTTGCGGTTTTCGACCGTGGCCGCGATGTCCAGCATCGCCAGCTCGTCGGCCCCTTCCTTTTCATAGAAGGCGGCGTTCTCCACGGGGTCGCCCGCGTCCCGGATGTCCACGAAGTGGACCCCCTTGACGACGCGGCCGTTTTTCATGTCCAGGCAGGGCATGACCTTGATCGGATCCATCGCGTTCCCCTCCTCGTCACAGAATAGCGGTTCCCGATGGATACCCGATTCGGGCCCTTGCCTTCAATGTTATTTTTTCTCGAAGAGCTTGCGGTATTCCCCGTAGCCCTCCTTTTCCAGGTCCTCCTTCGGGATGAAGCGCAGGGCCGCAGAGTTCATGCAGTAGCGCAGGCCCGTCGGCGCGGGCCCGTCGGGAAAGACGTGCCCGAGGTGCGAGTCGGCGTGCCGGCTGCGGACCTCGGTGCGGACCATGAAGAGGCTCCGGTCCGTCCGCTCGACGATGTTGCCGGGCTCCAGCGGCCTGGTGAAGCTCGGCCAGCCGGTGCCGGAATCGTACTTGTCCAGCGAGCTGAACAGGGGCTCGCCGGAGACGATGTCCACGTAGATCCCCTCCCGCTTGTTGTCGTGATACTCGTTCCGGAAGGGCGGCTCCGTCCCGTCTTTCTGCGTCACCTGGTATTGCAATGGCGTGAGTCTCTGCCGCAGGGTCGCGTCGTCAGGCTTCGACCAGGACTTCCCGGCGGGTCCCGCGGACTTCGGCTTCTCGTCGCCCCAGGTCTTCTTCAGGAACTGGTCCCGACCCGAGTTGGATCGGTAGAACTGGTAGCGCAGGGGGCTCTTCTTGTAGTAGTCCTGGTGGTAGTCCTCGGCCTCGTAGAATGTCGTCAGGGGAAGGATCTCCGTCGCGATGGGCCTGGCGAACTTCCCGGAGCGGGCCAGCGCATCGCGCGATTTCTCGGCGAGCCGTTTCTGCTCCTCGTCGTGGTAGAAGACGGCGCTGCGGTACTGGGGACCCCGGTCGACGAACTGCCCGCCTCCGTCCGTGGGGTCGATGTGCCGCCAGAAGACCTCGAGGAGCTGCTCATAGGTGACCTTCTCCGGGTCGTAGTGCACCTGGACGGCCTCGAAATGGCCCGTCCGCCCCGAGGACACCTCCTCGTAGGTGGGGTTTTCCTTCCTGCCGCCCGTGTACCCCGAGATCACCTTCAGGACACCGGGCACCTTTTCGAAGTCCGATTCGGTGCACCAGAAGCAGCCGCCCGCAAAGGTGGCGACCTTCGTGTGTGCGCTTTCTTTCGTCATGGGTGATTTCCCCTCGATGGCGCTGGTTTCCGGGCTCCGGCAGCCCAGGGCCAGGATCAAGACGAGCCCGGCGAAAATCCATTTTCTCTTGACCACGGTATGGACCCTCATGTCCCGTAATTTGGTGGCGCCCCGGCCGATTGTAAAGGGCGGGGAAAAAAGAAAGGCGCCCCCGGTCGCGGGGGCGCCTGCCGAAAGGGCCTATCGCCCTATCTTCTCTTGCCTTTCTTTTCCTTCCTCAGGTCGGCGGCCATCTTCCGGATCTCCGTGAGGTCCGAGACCATCTTGCTCCAGCCGTACCAGAGGGCGTAGTCGGGGTTGGCGTGGAACGTGCCCTGGAAGGTCCGCATCCGATGCTCGAGGAACATGAGGTAGAGCTTCTGCTCGATCGACGTCGGCGCGTCGTGGAACGCCAGCAGGTCCGGGTATGGGTAGGCGTAATGCCCGGGTTTTGGAATGATGCGGTCCCGGTAAAGGCCCGCCACGATCTCGATCGCCTCGGCGAGCAGCCGGTCCGCCTCGCGGATCATCATGTCGCCCTTTTCGAGCTCGCCGCGGGCGAAGTTGGGCGAATGGCACTGACGGCAGTTGGCGAACATCCGGTCCCGCTCCTTCTGCCAGGCCTCCTGGGTCGTGCGGAACACGTCGAGGTCCCTGAGCGCGCCGAAACGGGCCGTCGGCTTGCCCGCCGGGTCCAGGGCCCCGAGCCCTTTGAGGATCTTCGTCCGGTCGGCGGCCCACTGGGGATCATCCGGCATGGGGAGCCTCACGGCCACGAACCCCCAGGCCGTCCGCACGGCGTGGTTGCCGTTCGTCATGTGGCAGCTCTGGCAGGTGGGCGCCGCGGCGCTCCCGGGAAGGGCGCCGAGCTGCTTCAGCTCATTGCGCACCCCGTGCTTCGACGAGGAGTACATCTCCCACTGGGGGTGGTCGATGCCCATGTGGCAGGTGCGGCAGGCCTGTGGCTGCAGGGCCTCCGTCTTCGAGAAGATATGCCGGGTGTGGCAGGAATCGCAGGAGGCCACACCGAACTGGCCGCCCTGCTTTCTCAGCTCCTTGATCTCGGCTTCCGTCTTGATCCCGATCTTGTGGCATCCCCCGCAGCCCTTCATGCCGTCGATCATCGCCATGGGCTGCATGTGGAAGGTGGGCATGGCCTTCATGGCGTCCCAGGCCTTGGCGTGCTTGCCGTCCTTGAACTGCTTGACCTGGGTGCCGTGGCAGTAGGCGCAACGCTCGGGCGTCGGAATCTCGGCCAGCGCGACCGTCTCGGGCGAGAAATGCTTGTCACCGTGACAGACCGCGCAGTCGACACCCTTCTGGCTGTGCTTGCTGAGCTTCCAGTCCGAGACGATGCCCGGCGTGACCGCCGCGTGGCAGTCCGCACAGAGCTTCGCCGACTGGACCGACTTGTTCTCCGTGGGCAAGCCCGCCTTGACCCACTCGTTCCAGCCGCCCGCCAGGGCGTAGACCTTCGTGTATCCCCGCTTGTAGAGCTCGACCGCCGCCCGGGCAGCCGTGTATTCCCTGGGTCAGGCTCAGTAGATGATGTAGGTCTTGTCCTTTTGCGGGTGGTTCTTGACGAACTCGTCGAGCGTCTCGGGCTGGAAGAAAACGGCGCCGGGCAGCTTCCGGTCGCTCTGCTCGTACTGCTTGATGTAGCGGCCGTCCATGACGACCACGCCGGGCTTCCCGAGCATCCCCCTGACCTGCTCCTTCGTGAGGCGGGGGACCTGCTCCACCGATGACGGCGGCGCGGACCAGCCGGCCAGGGTGACAAGCGACAGGAGCGCGGCAAGGCATGCAACGAGGATCGGCTTCGCTTTCATATCGGGAACCTCTCGGGCGTCGTTGCGCAAACGGCGGCTGCGGTTATCACAGGGGCTACCCTACACTTTTTCCCCGTTTGCTGCCAACTGATTTCTTTTCAGGACAACCCTTGAAACGGGTGCGGAAGGGCCTTATGCTGTATCCCGAGGCTGCTTCGATGCAGAAAAAAAAGAAGAGGAAACCCGTGACTGACAGGCGAGCCGCCGTTTTGTTGTGCATCGCGGTCCTGGCCCTTGCGACGGCGGGGTGCGCGCCACATCCGCGTGTCTACGCGGAGGGGGTCCTCGCTGCGGACCACAGGCTCATGTCCAAACCCGAGCTGATCCGTCATCTGGACCGGGTGGAGAGTGAACTGGCCCGCGTCCATGCCGGCGGGGCCGCCCCGGAAGGCGTTCCTGCGGACGTCTACACTGCCGATCTGCAGCAGCGGATGCGGGACGTTCAGCGCGAGATCGGCCTGCGGAACATCTGGGAGAGAAAGTCCTACTGGGAGCGCCGGGAGATGTGGGGACCCACCCGCTGAGGCGCCTCGCTCGTCAGCAGCCGACAGTCGGCGGCATACCGCCTGAGAGATTCAACCGGGACAAATCTTCTTGCTTTTCATCTCTCCCCGGTCACTGATCTCCGGTCACCGATTTTCATCTTCTTCCACACCCTGCGCCCGCAGGGGACTTGGTGAACGAGAAGACCCGGCGGGTATTGACGAAAGTTCCGAGGCTTTCGACGCGGCCTTCAAGGCCCTCGAAGAGTGTGGCGGGCGAATGCCTGTGAGGGTAGCCTTCCCCGCTCACCGTATCGGTAATCAGAACCCCGCCGGTCCGCAGATTGTCGGCCACGAGGCTTCGGATTCCGCCCTGCAGGATCTCCGGAGCAATGGCGTGTGTCCATCCGACCATGATGACGGCGTCGAATGTGCCGTGCAGCGCATCCCGGGGGAACTCGCTTCGGGCGAATCGGGCCTTCCCTTTGGCATGTGTCCTGCGGAAGACTTCCGCGCCGCGCAGGACGGCCTCGTCCCTGTCGAGGCCGAGGCGCTCCTCGTAGTCCAGGTTCAGGAGAATGTCCCCGAGTCCGCAGCCGATATCGACGACTCTTTTTCTCCGTGCCGCCGGTTGAGCGTTGAGATATTGAATGACGGCGACGGCATAGTCCTTCGCCGCAAGAGGGCATTGGTGCCACCTGTCGATCCTGAAAAACCGGCACAGGAAAAAGCGAAAGGCGAGCTCGGCCCTGTTCCCGGCGGCCCTGATGATTCGCTGCGGAGTGATGGACATGCCAAAGGGGCCATGCACGAAAGATGCCGCCCATCATGGCTGCCTAGCGGCCGATTTTCTTCAGGAACCCGTCGATGCCCTCCCGGTAGGCCCCGGCAGACAGGAAGAGAGCGTCGTTGTGCCCGCCGCGCAGCTTGATGAAGGCTTTCGGCTCAGGCGCCGCCTCGTAAAGGGAGACCCCCTGGGCGAAGGGGGCGATCTCGTCGTCGGGGCTGTGGATGACGAGCACGGGGCAGCGGACGTTGCGGACGTGCTCGAGGGTGTTGTATTCGAAACGGGCGAGCCACCGCACGGGCAAAAACGGGTAGTGGTGGCCCGCGATGTCGACGAAGCTCGTGAAGGTGGAATCGAGTATGAGTGCCGCGGGGGTTTTCTCCCGGGCGAGCTTCGCCGCAATGGGGCCGCCGAGGGACTGCCCGTAGAGGAGGATCTCTCCGGCGGGGACCTTGCGCCTCTCCGTCAGGTACCGCCATGCCCCCGCCGCGTCGCTGTAGGTGCCCTCCTCGGAGGGTTTTCCCTCGCTGCGGCCGTAGCCCCGGTAATCGTAGATGAAGGTGGAGAGCCCCACCCGATGCAGGTTCTCGACGAAGGGGAGGTTGTAGGAAATGTTGCCGCCGTTTCCGTGGCTGAAGAGGACGACCCCGCGGCCCGCCTCCGACGGCACGTACCAGGCCGCCAGCTGCACGCCGTCGGCGGCCTCGAAGGAAACCTCCTCGTAGGCCATTCCCCGGTCGCCCGGCGTGGCGACGATCTGCCCGTCCGGGAAGTAGACGAGCCGCGACTGCAGGAAGAACATCAAGGCGAGTACCCCCGTGACGGAAAGGGCGATGGCGCGAAGGGCGGCGGAAACCATGGAGATAATGAAGTTGCGAAGTTAGGAAGTTGATAGCGTAAAATACGCGTTACCTGTTCTTTGAAAAAGCAGAGAGCATCTGATACGCCTTTGGAGAATTCGCCAAAACTCGAAAGGAGGTATCAAGATGCTCCCAGGAGAGTTACCCCTCCCGGATGGATTGTTGCCTGCCCCGGGGACGTTGTCAACCGGTTGTTTGTTCATTTGGCCGCCCTGTACGATCAGGCCTTTCCCCGGAGTTACGGGCAGCGGCTTCGGGACATCCAGCTGCAGTGGCTGTCGGCCCATCGGGGCCGGCTGCGCTGTCCGCGCTGCGACGGCACGGCGCTGATCCGCAAGGGTTGGCGGAGCCGGGTGCTGCGGACGTCGCGGGGGCGCCTGTCACTGGCGGTCCTGCAGATGCGCTGCAAGGCCTGCGGCCGGACGTTTCGGCCGGTCAATGCCGTGCTGGGGCTTCCCTTCGGGCGGCGCTTCCTCGACGAGCTGGTCGAGAAGGCCATCGGGCTGGGGATCCAGATGCCCTTCGGGCGGGCCTCCTGGGCCCTGCGCGCGCTGCTGGCCGATGCGCCTTCCCCGGAGGGGCTGCGGCGCCAGATCGCCGCCCGGGCCGCGACGCTCGCCCCGAGCGACGAGGTGGCCGGCAAGACCGTGCTGGTCGACGGCACCCGGGTCAAGGCGGGGAAGAACCCGCGGGGCTCGGCCGTTTATCTGGCCGTCAGCGCCATCCCGGGTCCCGCGGTGGCCGGACGCCCGACCATCGTCAAGCGGCTGGTGCACGTGCACGTGGGTGATGCCGAGGGGCTTCGCCGGCGACTGCTGGGGTTGCCCATCGAGCGGCTCGTGCATGATGGGGGCCTGAACCTCGAGGCCTGTGCCTCTGCGGTCCAGCGCTGCCGCTGGCATCTGGTGCACCAGCTCAATCACTACCTCTGGCTCGACGGCATGCAGGTCGAGCAGCGCCGGCACTACCAGAAGCGCCTCAAGCGGTTGCTGTGGCGCCGGGGGCCCCGAGCCCCCGAGGGCTTGGATGCCTTTATCAAAGAGCTGCAGCGCGACGGCTTCCGTCAGTCGGCCGAGCACCTCCAAAACGCTCAGCCGCACGCCTTCAGCTGGCAGGCCGACAAGGGCTTTGCCTTCACGACCACCGCTCCCCTGGAGCGGGAGATGAGGGAACTCAACCGCAGGGCCGATGCGGGGCCCGCTGGAGCGACCGCGGGATCGAAAACGTCCTGACGGTGCTGTTCCACTACCGGCTCAATGAAAAACCGATAGTGCCCCTAAGGGCGTATCAGTAGGTAACGTGTTTTTGTTGCTATCAGGAAGTTGAGAAGCTAGGAGAACCCGGTGGGCAGCGCTCGGTCTGCGGCGAACCGAAATTCCCAACTTCATAGCTTCCCAGCTTCTGAGTAGGGAAGGGGAGCCTCGTCGGCTCCCCTTCCCTTTTGCAATCACACCCTGTCTTTCAGAACGGCGCCCGTGCTCCCGGAGGTGACGAGGCAGGCGTACCGGGCCAGATAGCCCGACTGAATCTTCGGCTTCGGGGGCTTCCATGCCTTTTTGCGCTTCTTGAGCTCCTCGGCGCTCACCGCGAGGGTGATCTTGCGCTTCGGGATGTCGATGGCGATGCGGTCGCCTTCCTTCACCAGTGCGATGGGGCCGCCCTCGGCCGCCTCGGGCGAGATGTGGCAGATCGCCGCGCCGCGGGAGCCGCCGCTGAAGCGCCCGTCGGTCAGCAGGGCCACCGACTCGGCAAGACCCATCCCCGCCAGGGCGGAGGTCGGTGCGAGCATCTCGCGCATCCCGGGGCCCCCCTTCGGGCCCTCGTAGCGGATGACGACCACGTCGCCCGGCTTGATCTTGCCGCCCAAGATGGCCTCGATGGCGTCGTCCTCGCTGTCGAAGACGCGGGCGCGGCCCTCGTTGACGAGCATGTTCGGGGCCACGGCGGAGCGCTTCACGACGCCCCCGTCGGGCGCAAGGTTCCCCTTGACGATGGCGAGGCCCCCGTCAGGGCTGTAGGGGTTCTTGATCGGGCGGATCACGGAGTAATCCCAGACCTTGGCGTCCTTGAGGTTCTTCGCCACCGGGCCGGACACGGTGAGGGCCCTCCCGTCGATCACGCCGAGCTTGCTGATCTCCTTCATGACGCCCTGCACGCCTCCCGCCGCGTCGAGGTCCTCGATGTGGTGGGCGCCCGCGGGGCTCAATTTGCAGAGGTTGGGCGTCTTGAACCCGATCTGGTTGAAGAGCTCGAGGTCGAGCCGGATACCCGCTTCATGGGCAACGGCCGGAAGGTGCAGCACGGTGTTCGTCGAGCCGCCGAGGGCCATGTCCACGGCGATGGCGTTCTTGAAAGCGGCCAGTGTCGCGATGTCCCGGGGCCGGATGTTCTTCTTGACCAGCTCCAGAATCTTCATCCCGGCCTCCTTGGCCAGTCGCATCCTTGCCGCGTCGACGGCCGGGATCGTCCCGTGGCCGGGGAGGCCCAGGCCGAGCGCCTCGGTCATGCAGTTCATCGTGTTGGCCGTGTACATCCCGGAGCAGGAGCCGCAGCCCGGGCAGGCGCAGTCCTCGATTTCCTTGAGCTGCCGGGCCGTCATCTTGCCCGACTTCACGGCGCCCACCCCCTCGAAGACGGTGATGAGGTCGATGGGTTTGCCCCGCAGCTTCCCGGCCAGCATGGGTCCGCCGCTGATGAAGATGGAGGGGATGTTGAGCCGCAGGGCCGCCATGAGCATCCCGGGGATGATCTTGTCGCAGTTGGGGATGAGCACGAGGCCGTCGAAGGGGTGTCCCATGGCCATGACCTCGACGGAGTCGGCGATGAGCTCGCGGCTCGCCAGCGAGTACTTCATCCCCACGTGCCCCATGGCGATGCCGTCGCAGACCCCGATGGTGGGAAACTCCACGGGGGTGCCGCCCGCCATCCGGATGCCCGCCTTGACCTGCTCGGTCACGCTCCGCAGGTGGATGTGCCCCGGGATGATCTCGTTGTAGGAGTTGACGACCCCGATCAGGGGGCGCGCAATCTCCTCGTCCGTGTAGCCCATGGCCTTGAAGAGGGAGCGGTGGGGCGCCCTCTCCACGCCTTTCTTCATCAGGTCGCTTCGCATGTGTTTTCCCCTCCCTTTCGGTTGCGGAATGCTCTCCTTATGCCACAAGGCAAAGGGAGGGTCAATCGTTGGGTCCCTCCCTTGTCCTGGCGAAGTTGAGAAGCTCGGAAGTTGGGAAGTTCGGAGAGTCCGAAGGCTCTCCTTTGTCCCCTCGTTCTCAACTTCTCATCTTCGTAACTTCCCAGCTTCTATTTTTTTCTCCGTTCCGGCCTCAGGGAGCGGACCACGGCGCCCGCCTGCCACATCTCGGAGTTGCGCATCTGCCCGAGCTCCCGCTCGAGCCGCTCCCGGTAATCCGGGGCGCTGTTCGCCTCCAGAACGATTGCCGTTTCCTTGCCGGAAACGACCCGGTCGTAAAGCTCGTCGAACACGGGGGCCACGGCGTCCCGGAAGCGGTTTTTCCAGTCCAGCGCGCCGCGCTGTGCGGTGGTGCTGCAGTTGGCGTACATCCAGTCCATGCCGTTTTCGGCCACCAGCGGCATGAGGCTCTGGGTGAGCTCCTCGACGGTCTCGTTGAAGGCCTCGCTCGGGCTGTGCCCGTGTTTCCGCAGCACGTTGTACTGGGCCTCCATGACCCCGGCGAGGCACCCCATCAGCACGCCCCGCTCCCCCGTCAGGTCGCTCCAGACCTCGTGCTCGAACGTCGTCGGGAAGAGGTACCCCGAGCCGATGGCAATGCCGAGCGCCAGGGCCCTGTCCCGGGCCCTGCCCGTTGCGTCCTGGAAGACGGCAAAACTGGAATTGATGCCGCTTCCGGCCAGGTAGTTCCGCCGCACCGTGCGCCCTGCGCCCTTCGGGGCGACCAGGATCACGTCGATGTCTGGCGGCGGGATGACCCCCGTCTGCTCCTTGTAGACGACGGAAAACCCGTGGGAGAAATACAAGGCCTTGCCTTTCGTCAGGTGAGGCTTCAGCTTCGGCCAGAGAGCCTTCTGGCCCGCGTCGGAGAGCATGTACTGGATGATGGTGCCCCGTCGCGCCGCCTCCTCGAGGTCAAAGAGCGTCTCGCCCGGCTTCCATCCGTCCTGGACGGCCTTGTCCCAGGTGGCCGTTCCCTGCCGCTGACCGATGATCACGCGGATGCCGTTGTCTCTCAGGTTCAGGGACTGGCCCTGCCCCTGGACGCCGTAACCGATGCTGGCCACCACCTCGTCCTTGAGAACCTCGCGGGCCTTGTCCAGGGTGAAATCCTCCGAGGTGATGACCTCCTCGACCACCCCGCCGATGTTGAGCTTTGCCATGGGTTCCTCCTTCGGTCGTGTTGGGTTGACGGATTGCCTGCGCCGGGCATCCCGAAAAAAGGGCAATACCCCCCGCTGTCCTGCCGGCAGGAAATGCGTGCCCCCGGCGGCGTCCGCAGGCTCTCAGTTCTTCCGTTCCAGGGCGGCGATGCCCGTCCGGGCGACGTCGTCGATTCCGAGCGGCTTCAGGGTCTCGAGGACCTTGTCGACCTCGGCCTTGCTCCCCCTGAACTCCAGGACGCAGTGGTCCGAGTTGAACGTCAGGATCTTGCAGTTGAGCTGATTGATCTTCCGGATCAGCTCGTTCTTGTTGTCAGCCGTGAGGGTCATCCGGATCAGCGCCAGTTCCCTCTTGACCGTCTCCACGTCGGTGAGGTTCTCGACCTTGATGACGTCGATGAGGCGGGCGAGCTGTGCCTCGATCTTCTGAATGGTCGCCTTCGTGCCGATCGTCGTGAGGATGATCTTGGAGACGTCGGGGTTGACCGTGACGTCCACGCAGAGCGACTCGATGTTGTACCCCTTGCCGCCCAGGGTCCCCGCCACGCGGGCCAGCACGTCAGGCTTGTTGTTGACGAGAATGGAGATGACGTTTTCTCTCTTTTCCATGATGCCGCGCCTTCCTTTGCTATGAATTCCGGGCCGCCTCTCTGCGGTCCCGTTTCGTTCCGTTTCCTGAAGCCCGATGCCTGAAGCCTAATTCGTCATTTCCCGCGTCCCGAGCGTCATCTCGCTGATGGAGGCCCCCGGCCGCACCATCGGGTAGACGCACTCCTCGCGGGCGATCTGGAAGTCCATGAGACAGGGCCTGTTGCTGAAGAGCCCCTTCTCGAGCACGGGACGGATCTCCTCGGGCCTCTTCGCCCGGAAGGCCTCCCACCCGTAGGCCTCGGCGACCTTCACGAAGTCGGGCTGGAAGGTCATGTCCGTGTTGGAGTATCGCTTCTCGTAGAAGAGCTCCTGCCACTGGCGGACCATCCCGAGGTAGCCGTTGTTGAGCAGGACGATCTTCACGGGGATGTTGTACTGCATGGCCGTGGCCATCTCCTGGATGTTCATCTGGATGCTGCCGTCGCCGGCGATGTCCACGACGATCCGGTCGGGAAAGGCGAGCTTGACGCCGAGGGCCGCGGGGAACCCGTATCCCATCGTCCCGAGCCCGCCCGAGGAGATGAACGTGTTGGGGTCGTCGTAGCGGTAGAACTGGGCCGCCCACATCTGGTTCTGGCCCACCTCGGTGGTGATGATGGCCTTGCCCTTCGTCAGCTCGTAGAGCGTCTCGATGACGCACTGGGGCTTGATGTGCTCGGCGTCCTGGCAGTAGGCCAGGGGCGCCTTCTTTTTCCACGCCTCGATCTGCTCCAGCCAGTCCTTGCGCTCCGCGTCGGTGGGCGCGTAGTTGTTGTCCTTCAGCAGGCGGTTGATGTTTTCCAGGGCGCTCTTGGCATCGCTGACGATGGGCAGGTCCACGACGATGTTCTTGTTGATCGACGAGGGGTCCACGTCGATGTGGATGATCTGCGCGTTGGAGGCAAAGGTGTCGAGCTTGCCCGTCACCCGGTCGTCGAAGCGGGCGCCGATGCAGATCAGCAGGTCGCAGTGGCTGATGGCCATGTTGGCGTAGTAGGTGCCGTGCATCCCCGGCATGCCCAGGAAGAGCGGGTCCGAGCCCGGGAAGGCCCCGAGGCCCATGAGGGTCGAGGTGACGGGGATCTTCGCGCGGCGGGCGAAGGCCCGCAGCTCGTCCGAGGCCTTGCCCAGGAGGATCCCGCCGCCGGTGAGCAGCACGGGCCGCCTCGAGGCCCTCAGCATCTCCAGCATCTGCACGAATTTCTTGGACGACGGCTTGGGCGGCAGCGAGAGCTTCGTCGCGTTGATCCGGATCTTCGCCGGGTCGTAGTCCACCTCGGCGGCGATGACGTTTTTCGGCAAATCGACGAGCACCGGCCCGGGGCGGCCCGTCCGCGCGATGTGGAAGGCCTCGCGGATGGTGCTGGCCAGCTCGTCGGGGTTGCGGACGAGGTAGTTGTGCTTGGTGCAGGGACGGGTGATGCCCGTGATGTCGCACTCCTGGAAGGCGTCGTTGCCGATCAGGTGCGTCGGGACCTGCCCCGTGAACACGACGATGGGAATGGAGTCCATGTTCGCCGTGGCGATTCCCGTCACGGTGTTGGTGGCCCCGGGGCCGGATGTGGCCAGCGCCACGCCGACCTTACCCGTCGCGCGGGCGTAGCCGTCGGCGGCGTGCACGGCGGCCTGTTCATGGCGGACCAGGATGTGCTTGACGGCAGGGTTGCGGTGCAGCTCGTCGTAAATGTCGATGACGGCCCCGCCGGGGTATCCGAACATGACCTCCACGCCTTCCGCCTTCAGGCACTCGAGCAGGATCTGGGTTCCTTTCATTTTCACGGGACTACCTCCTCCAATCATGAAGAATAAATAATGATGGCAACAAAAAAAGCCGCCAACGGGTTCCGTCGCGGCTTGATCGACAGGAAAAAGCCGCGGTCTTTCGGGGGCCGCGGCTCGTTTTGCTCTATGTTTCCATCAGAGGGTGCGAGCTGCGGTCCCCGCCTGTACGATGACGACAACAACGACGACCACGATGCTCGTAATGATCTGACGGAACATGACATTCTCTCCAGACGGTGCAAACGAGGGCCCTTATGCAATAAAACCGGGCCTTTGTCAAGCTTTTTTCTTTTCCTTGCCCGGGACCCGTCCCCAAACCCCGGTCCCTGCCCGCTAGGGCCTCACCGGCTCCGAGGCCGGCTCGTCGCCCGAGGGGGGCGAGTACTCCCTGGGCGCCGTGCCCTCCAGGAAGCTCTCGAAGACGGAATCCTTCGTCCACGGGCCGGCCAGCAGGCCCGTCCTGGGGTCGATGCGGGCGAAGACGACCCCCTCGGGCGCAGTGAAGACCTCCACGGGCACTCCCTTCAGGGCCTGCTCCATGAAGTAGAGCCAGATGGGCGCCGCGGCCCGGCCGCCGACGCCGGATCGCCCCATCGTCTTTTCCGCGTCGAAGCCGACCCAGACCCCGGCCACGAGCGACGGGGTGTAGCCGATGAACCAGGCGTCGACGTAGTCGTCCGTCGTTCCCGTCTTGCCGGCCACGGGCCTCCCGATGGCCTTGACCCGTTCGCCCGTACCCTCCTGGACCACGTTCTGCAGCACCGACGTCGTGAGGAACGCCACGCGGGGGTCGATAGCCTGCTCCACCTGGGGGGCATGCTCCTCGAGGACGTGGCCGTTGCGGTCCACGATCTTCCGGATGAAGTAGGGCTCCACGCGCCTGCCGCCGTTGGCCAGCACCCCGTAGCCGCGGACCATCTCCTGCAGCGTCACCGTCGAGGTCCCGAGGGCCAGAGTGAGATCCCGGGTGAGCGGGGACTTGATCCCCATGTTGTGGGCGTAGTCGATGACGTAGGCGAGTCCCAGTTCCTGGAGCAGCTTCACGGTCACCACGTTGCGCGAGAAGGTCAGCGCCGTCCGGAGCGTCGTGGGCCCGAAGAACTTGTGCTCGAAATTCTGGGGTTTCCATTCCCCGCGGACGGGGTCGTTGAAGATGATGGGCGCATCGAGGATGACCGTCGCCGGCGTCATCCCCTTGTCGAAGGCGGCCGTGTAGACGAAGGGCTTGAACGACGACCCGGGGCGGCGCCGGGCCTGGGTGGCCCGGTTGAACTCGCTCTTCTTGTAGTCCCGTCCCCCCACCATGGCCTTGATCTCGCCCGTCCGGGCGTCCATGCAAAGCAAGGCCCCCTGGAGCTCGCCCGGCGTGAACTTCTCCCGTGTCTCCATCTCCCGGAGGCCCCGCTCGACGGCCTCGTTGGCCGCTTTCTGCAGATCCACGCTGAGTGTCGTGTGGACCTCGAGCCCCTCGCGGTACAGGGCATCGGAGCCGTACTTCTCCAGGATGTAGCGGCGCACGTTCTCCGTGAAGTAGGGGGCGATCTTCTCCCGGGGCTTCGACGAGATGAGCTTCAAGGGCTCCCTCATCGCCAGGTCCCTTGCCGCCGGGGTGATGTAGCCGTCCTCCTGCATCCGGGTGAGCACGTAGGCCTGGCGCTGGCGTGCCCTCTCCATGTTCACGTAGGGCGAGAACCGGCTGGGCGCCTTCGGCAGGCCAGCCAGAAGGGCCGCCTCGGGCAGGGTGAGGTCGCGCGCGGACTTCCCGAAGTAGCTCTGCGAGGCCGCCTCGATCCCGTAGGCCCCATGGCCGAGGTAGATGTGGTTGAGGTAGAGCTCGAGGATCTCCTCCTTCTTGAGGTAACGGTCGATCTTGTACGCGAGGATCGCCTCCCGGATCTTGCGCGTGAAGGTCCGCTCCGGCGAGAGATAGAGCGACCGGGCGACCTGCTGGGTGATGGTGCTGCCGCCCTGGACGATCTCGCCGGCGAGCATGTTCTTGACGAAGGCCCGCAGGATGCCGATCAGGTCGAGTCCCTCGTGCTGGAAGAAACGCGCGTCCTCGCCGGCCACGAAGGCCTTGATGACCACGTCGGGGACCTCGGCGATGGGGATGACCCGCCGGTCCTCGGCATAGAAGGAGTCGATGAGCTCGCCCCTGTCCGAGTAGATCCGGGTCGTGGTGCTCGGGCGGTAGTCTTTCAGAGTGTCCACGCTCGGGGACTCGTGGATGAGCCAGGCGATGAAGCCCGCGGCACCAAGGCCGGCCAGGAGCCCCACGGCGATCATGGACGTGAAGACCCGCCGAAAGATCCGGCTCCTGCGGGCCCTCCTGACGACGGCTCTCTTGATGGAGGAACGGCTGCTCGGTGACATCAGGCGGTTTCAGTGTCCTCGCGGTCTTTGCGCCGGGCTGCGAGCTTGGAAACGAGGATGCCCACCTCGTAGAGGATGATCATGGGGATGGCCATCATGCTTTGCGTGAAGGCGTCCGGCGTGGGGGTGATGAGGGCGGCGACGATGAAAAAGACCACGATCGCGTATCGCCGCATCCGCGCGAGCTTGCGGGGTGTCACCAGGCCGATCTTCGTCATGAAGAAGAGGAACACGGGGATCTCGAAGATGATGCCGAAGGCAAGCAGCAGCTTAAGCGTCAGCGTGAGGTACTCCCGCATGGAAAGCATGGGCTTGAGAAAGTCCGTGGAGAACTCCAGGAAAAAGCTGTATGCCGGGGGCAGAACGAGAAAGTACCCGAAGCAGACCCCGGCGACGAACAGCAGTGTCGAGGTCGCCACGAAGGGGGCCACGAACTTGCGCTCCCCGGGGTAGAGCCCCGGCGAGATGAATTTCCAGGCCTGGTAGAGCACGACGGGGCTGGCCAAGAACAGGCCCGCGTAGAAGGACACCTTGATGTAGGTGAAGAAGGCCTCGGGCAGCCCCGTGTAGATCAGGTGGCTGCCGGGCGGAAGCACGCGGATGAGCGGGCGGGCGACGATGGCGAAGAGGTCTTCCTTGAAGAAGAAGCAGGCCACGAAGGCGACGCCCACGGCAATCAGGCTCCGGACGAGCCTCTTGCGCAGCTCCTCCAGGTGGGCGGTCAGGGGCATCTTGTCTTCGTTGGGGTCGGTCATGATAAAAAAACGGCGAAGGGCGAAAGGCAAATGGCGTATGGCAAGAAACCGGTCATGTCTCTTCCCCCGAGCCTTTGCCCTTTATCCTTGCGCCTGGATCCTTATGCCGGCTTGTCTTTTTTTTCCTCCGCCGTCGCATAGGGGTCGGCGGGGGTCGACGGCGCCTTGTCCGCCTTCTTGTCCTCGAGGAGGGAGTCCTTCACCTGGTTGACTTCCTTCCGGATGCCCTCGTCGAAGGTGCCCTTGACGTCGTCCATGGCGTTCTTGAACTGGGCGACCCCCTTGCCAAGCGCCTTGGCCAGGTCGGGCAGCTTCTTCGGCCCGATGAAGATGAGCGCCACGATCAGGATGATGATCAGTTCCTGCATGCCGATGCCGAACACGGCAGACACCTCGCGGGAGCGGAATTTGGTTTACATAGCTTTTGTCCCCCCCATTGTCAAGGCTTTTGCCCCTTTTCGCAAGGGAATCCTTTTGATTTTTAAGGGATTGTGTGGTAAAGGGTTTCTTCCGATCTCAACCCGAAGGGGGCGCCTATGGCCGCGGCCACTGGAATCGTAAAGGATAACCGGTACCTCCGTCACGAGACTGGACATTACCACCCCGAGTCCCCCAAGCGTCTCGAGGCGATCTACAAGATGCTCGAATCGCCCGAGATGGCCGGGAAATTCGTGGAGGTGAAGCCCCGGGTCGCCCTCGACGAAGAGATCGAGATGATCCACAAGCACTCGTACGTGAAGATGATCGCCCAGTCGGCGGGAAAGGACCACACCTACCTCGACCCCGACACGGAGGCCTCCGCCGAGTCCTACGAGGTGGCCAAGCTGGCCGTGGGCGGCTTTCTCAACTGCATCGACGGCATCGTGAAGGGTGATCTGCGCAACGCCTTCGCCTTCGTGCGGCCGCCCGGTCACCATGCCGAGGAGAACCGCGCGGCGGGCTTCTGCATCTTCAACAACGTGGCCATCGGGGCGATGCACGCCATCAAGGTCCACGGGATGAGGCGCGTCCTCGTCGTCGACTGGGATCTCCACCACGGAAACGGGACCCAGAAATCCTTTTACGAGGACCCCCGGGTCGTGTACTTCTCGACGCACCAGTACCCCTATTACCCCGGCACGGGGGGCCTCCAGGAGATCGGCCGGGGCGACGGCCAGGGCTTCACGGTCAACGTGCCCCTGAGGGCGGGCCCGGGCAATGCCGAGTACGTCCGGATCTTCCGCAGGGTGCTCCAGCCCCTGGCGTTCGAGTACATGCCCGAGATCGTGCTGCTCTCGGCGGGGTTCGACATCTACTTCCGGGACCCCCTGGGGGGCATGAAGGTGACCCCGGCGGGCTTCGGCATGCTCGCCCGCGTGCTGATGGACATCGCCGAAGCGTGCTGCGGCGGCCGGTTCGCCGCCGTCCTCGAGGGCGGCTATCACCTGGGGGGTCTCACGGAGGGGATCAAGTCAGTCCTCGACGAGATGTGCGGCGCCACCCGGGTGACGGAGGCGGATCTGCAGCGTGTCGAGAGCGAGGCCGATGCGTCCATCAACCGGACGATCGAGTCGGTAATCGGCCAGATCAAGCCGTACTGGAAATGTTTTCAATAAAGACAGGCATAAGGCTAAAGGCACAGGGCATAGGGCGAAGGGTACAATAAGGAAGTGATTTGGCCCTGGGCCTTCAGTCATTCAAAGGCATAAGTGTCAAATGTCAGGACATCGGTTACCCAAAAGTGTCATGACATAGGTTACTCTTAAGGGTCCTTTTGGTGTCAGGACATCGGTTACCCTGACGGAACATATCCTGTACGATACTCTCTTTGAAGAACCCCGAAAGGAGAGTATCCATGGAAGAAGAGATCCGCAGGCAAGCCATTTACCGGCATATCGCAGATGGCGAATCTCCCAAGAGCATTTACACGAGCCTGAAGCGATCGAAAAAATGGTTCTTCAAATGGCTCAAACGCTACCAAACGGGAGATGCCGACTGGTTCAAGGATCAGGGCCGTGCACCCCGGCGGCGTCCGACCCAGACGAGCCAAAAGCAGCAGGATCTCATCATTGCCACCCGACAGCGTCTGGAGACTGAGCCTTATGCCCAGACGGGTGTAACCGCCATCAAGTGGGCCCTGAAGAAGCTCAAGGCCCCGTTCCCTTCGGACCGGCACATCACCCGGATCCTGAAGCGGGCAGGGCTCGTTAAAAAAAACTGCGTACGTCGCCAAAGGGGTCACCTACCCCTACTTTGCGGAGGCCCTGGAGGTCAACAACATCCACCAGATCGACCTGGTGGGGCCCCGGTATATCAAAGGCGACGGCCGGTTCTACTCGCTCAACGTGATGGATCGCTTCAGCCATGCGGTCTATCTCGAGTCGCAGCGAACCAAGGCCGATGACCCGGTGGCCGCCAGTCTCTTGCGGAGTTGGAAGGCCATGGGCATCCCGGACTTTGCCCAGTTCGACAACGAGCTGAGCTTCCGGGGCAGCAACCGTTATCCCCGATCCTTCGGGATCGTGATCCGGCTGTGTCTCTATTACGGGGTCACGCCGGTCTTTATCCCCATCAGCGAGCCTTGGCGAAACGGGGATGTGGAGCGGTTCAACGAGACCTACGACAAGATGTTCTTTCGCAGGCAGTGGTTCCCGAGCTACGAGGCCCTCAAGCGGCAAAGCAAAAACTTCCAGCGGTTCCATAACCGCCATCATCGGTACAGCTGCCTGGGCGGCAAAACCCCGATGGAGGTTCTGGCCGCCTCCGGCTACCAGCCCATGAGGGTGCCTCCCAATGCTCGGGTGCCCCGACTCGAAGAGATCCCCGAGGGGACCATCATCCTGATCCGGTTCATCCGCAGCGACCGGAAGCTGGATATCTTCGGGGAGCGGTTCGTCGTTGCCAAAGAGCTGGTCTACTCGTATGTCAAAGCCGTGATCGTCACTGCGGATCACGTTTTGAAAGTCTATCTCGGGAAGAGTTGGTGGAGGCCTTCGAGTATCGAATGCCTACCGAAACTTGGGAATAACGTCCTTGGGTAACCTATGTCATGACACTTTTTACCCTTAGACCCGGGTTACCTATGTCGTGACACTTGTCACATAAGAACTAGGGTGAACAATCGGGCTTAAGGCGTGTGGCACAGGGCTCAGGGGCATAGAAAATTCCGCCTCCTCTGCCCTAAGCCATGAGCCCTAAGCCTTCAGCCATTTTTGGAGGTATCCCTTGAAGATCACGAAGGAACAGGTCGAATACGTGGCGCACCTGGCGCGGCTCGAGTTCAGCGAGGAGGAGAAGGAGAAGTTCACCACCCAGCTCAACGACATCCTTCTCTACATGGAGAAACTCAACGAGGTGGACACGACGGGCGTCGAGCCCGAGACGCACGCCATCGCCATCCAGAACGCCTTCCGCGAGGACATCGTCCGCGAGTCCCTCCCCCACTCGCTCTCGCTGGCCAATGCCCCCTCCGAGAGCGGAAACTGCTTCCGGGTGCCGAAGGTGATCGAATAGGCTTGAGGCGTCGGACAGCAGGCAGCAGGCACCAGGAAAAGAGGAAGGAGCGTTTGAGATCGGAATGGGACTGAATGAACTGACGATACACGAGCTGCAGGATCTGATCCGGAAAAAGGAAGTGACGTCCACGGAGATCGTCACGGATGTCTTCAAGCGCATCGATGCCGTGGAGGAGCGGGTCCGCTCGTTCACGACGGTCATGCGGGAGGACGCCTTCGAGGGGGCCAGGCGGGCCGACGAGGAGATCCGCAAGGGGGCCCTCAGGCCGCTCACGGGCATCCCCATCGCCCTCAAGGACATCCACTGCACCAAGGGGGTCCGCACGACCTGCGGCTCCCGCATCCTCCACAACTTCATCCCGCCCTACGACGGCACGGTGGTGCGGAAGCTGCGCGAGGAGGGCGCCGTCTTCGTGGGCAAGACCAACATGGACGAGTTCGCCATGGGCTCCTCCACGGAGACCTCCTGGTTCGGCATCACGCGCAACCCCTGGGACCTCGAGCGCATCCCCGGCGGCTCGAGCGGCGGCTCCGCCGCGGCCCTGGCCGCCGACGAGTGCATCGCCGCGACGGGCTCCGACACGGGCGGCTCCATCCGCCAGCCGGCGGCCCTCTGCGGGGTCGTGGGCCTGAAGCCCACCTACGGGCGCGTCTCGCGGTACGGCCTCGTGGCCTTCGCCTCGTCGCTCGACCAGATCGGCCCCTTCACGAAGGATGTGGAGGACGCGGCCATCATGCTCAACGCCATCGCCGGCTATGACCCCATGGAGTCCACGTCGGTGCCCATGGACGTGCCCGACTACCGCTCCTTCATCGGCAAGGACATCCGGGGCTTCACCGTGGGGATCCCGAAGGAGTACTTCATCGAGGGCATCGACCCCGAGGTGGATGCCGCCGTGAAGCGGGTCATCGCGGTCCTCGAGGGGCTTGGCGCCAAGAGCGTCCCCATCTCGCTTCCCCACACGGAGTACTGCCTCGCGGTCTACTACATCATCGCGCCGGCCGAGGCGAGCTCCAACCTCGCCCGCTATGACGGCGTGAAGTACGGCTACCGCTCCGCCGACGGGCGCGACCTCATGGAGATGTACAAGAAGACGCGCTCGCAGGGCTTCGGCGCCGAGGTGAAGCGCCGCATCATGATCGGCACCTACGCCCTGTCCTCGGGCTACTATGATGCCTACTACAAGAAGGCCTCCCAGGTGCGGACCCTCATCAAGCGGGACTTCCAGGAGGCCTTCAAGACCTGCGACGTCATCCTGACCCCCACGACCCCCACGCCCGCCTTCAAGGTGGGCGAGAAGATGGACGACCCCCTGCAGATGTACCTCTCGGACATCTTCACCATCTCGACGAACCTCGCGGGCATCCCGGGCATCTCGGTGCCCTGCGGCTACACGCAGGCGGGCCTGCCCATCGGGGTCCAGTTCCAGGCGGGCCACTTCGAGGAGGGCAAGCTCCTCCAGGTCGCCCACGCCTACGAGAAACATTCCGGAATCGAACGAAGGAGGCCGAAACTCTAATGGCTTACGAACCCGTCATCGGGCTGGAGGTCCACGCCCAGCTTCTGACCGACTCGAAGATATTCTGCGGCTGCTCCACGAAGTTCGGGGCCGAGCCCAACCAGCACACCTGCCAGATCTGCCTCGGGATGCCGGGCGTGCTCCCCGTGCTGAACAAGAAGGTCGTGGAGTTCACGATCAAGATGGGCCTGGCCACCCACTGCACGATCAACGCCTACGAGAACTTCGCCCGCAAGAACTACTTCTACCCGGATCTGCCCAAGGGCTACCAGATCTCGCAGTACGCCCACCCCCTGGCCGAGCACGGCTGGGTCGACATCGTCGTCAACGGCGGGAAGAAGAGGATCGGCATCACCCGCATCCACATGGAGGAGGACGCCGGCAAGCTCGTCCACGACGAGCGCAACCCCTGGAGCTACGTGGACTTCAACCGCACGGGCGTCCCCCTCATCGAGATCGTGAGCGAACCCGACATCCGCAGCCCCGAGGAGGCCTCCGAGTACCTGCGCCGCCTGCGCGACATCCTCGTGTACCTCGAGATCTGCGACGGAAACATGGAGGAGGGCTCCTTCCGCTGCGACGCCAACGTCTCGATCCGGCCCAAGGGCTCGACGGCCTTCGGCACCCGCACGGAGCTCAAGAACATGAACTCCTTCCGCAACGTCCAGCGGGCCCTCGAGTACGAGATCAAGCGCCAGCAGTACATCCTGGAGAGCGGCGGCGAGGTGGTCCAGGAGACCCGCCTCTGGGACGACGCCCAGGGGCAGACGCACTCCATGCGCAGCAAGGAGGAGGCCCACGACTACCGCTACTTCCCCGACCCGGACCTCGTCCCCATCATGATCTCCCGCGAGTGGATCGAGGAGGTCCGCCGGACGCTCCCCGAGCTCCAGCTCGAGAAGCAGGACCGCTTCGTCGAGCAGTACGGCATCCCCGTCTACGACGCGGGCGTGCTGACCGCCACCCGGGCCCTGGCCGATTTCTACGAGGAGGCCGTGCGGCTCTGCGGCAAGCCCAAGATCGTCAGCAACTGGGTGATGGGCGACCTGCTGCGGTACCTCAACGAGCAGAGGCGCGACATCAAGGACAGCCCCGTGACGCCCGCCCACGTGGCGGAGATGATCAACCTCATCGACAACGGGACCATCAGCGGCAAGATCGCCAAGGAGGTCTTCGAGGAGATGTACCGCTCCTCGAAGCGGCCCTCCGACATCGTCCGGGAAAAGGGCCTCACCCAGATCACCGACGAGGGGGCCGTCGTCAAGGCCATCGAGGAGGCCATGGCGAAAAACCCGACGCAGCTGGCCGAGTACCGGGCCGGCAAGGAGAAGCTCTTCGCCTTCTTCGTGGGCCAGGTGATGAAGCTCACCAAGGGCAAGGCCAACCCGCAGCTCGTCAACGACCTGCTCAAGAAGATGCTCTCGGGGTCATGATCCGTACCATCCTCTGGGCCGACGACGCCGTCGTGCTCATCGACCAGAAGGCCCTGCCGGGGAAGGTGCGCTACCTCACCCTCACGGACTGGCGCGACGTGCTCGGGGCCATCAAGGACCTCACCGTCCGCGGGGCCCCGGCCATCGGGGTGGCCGCGGCCATGGGCATCGCCCTGGGCGCCCTGCATCTCCCCGAGTCCTCCGTCCTGGAGGCCCGCAGGTCCTTCGCGAGGCTCTGCGAGGCCTTCGCGAAGGCCCGCCCCACGGCGCGGAACCTCTTCTGGGCCATCGAGCGGATGCAGCGCCGCTTCGACGAGACCCTCCCCTCGGGCATCGCGGCGGCCAAGAAGGCGCTCGTCGCGGAGGCCGTCGCCGTCGGCGAGGAGGACATCGAGATCAACCGCCGCATCGGTTTGAACGGCAAGGACTTCATCCGCGACGGCGACAACATCCTCACCCACTGCAACGCGGGGGCCCTGGCCACGGCCGGCTACGGCACCGCCCTGGGCGTCGTCCGGGCGGCCCGCGAGGACGGAAAGAGGCTTCACGTCTACGTCGACGAGACGCGCCCCGTTCTCCAGGGGGCGAGGCTCACCTGCTGGGAGCTGCTCGAGGACCGCATCCCGGCAACCCTCATCACGGACAGCATGGCGGGCTTCCTCATGGCCCAGGGCAGGGTGAACCTCGTGATCGTCGGGGCCGACCGCATCGCCGCCAACGGCGACACGGCCAACAAGATCGGCACCTACTCGCTCGCGGTCCTGGCGAAGGAGCACGGGATCCCCTTCTACGTGGCGGCGCCGCTGTCCACCATCGACCGCTCTGTTGCCGACGGTGCCGGCATCCCCATCGAGGAGCGTCACGCGGACGAGGTCAGGGAGCTCTGCGGCGTCCGGACGGCCCCCGAGAAGGTCGGCGTCTACAACCCCGCCTTCGACGTCACCCCGCACCGCTACATCACGGCCATCATCACCGAGGCCGGGGTCGCGAAGCGGCCCTTCGGCCCCTCGATCCGCCGGCTGTTCAGGGCCCCGGCATGATGAAGCTCTTCCTCTTCGACTTCGACGGCGTCCTCGTCGATTCCCTGGCGCTCTACGAGCGGTCGGTCAACGTGTGCCTCGAGCGCATCGGCCGGCCCCCGATCGGGAGCCGCGATGAGTTTCTCGATCTCTTCGAGGACAACTTCTACAGCGCGATCGCGAGGCGCGGCGTCGACGTGGAGGCGTTCATGGCGGCCTCGAAGGCCGTGACCCCCACGCTCGACTACGGCGTCGTGCAGCCCGTCAAGGGGCTCCTGCCCGTTCTGGCCGAGATGAAGGCGCGCCACGGCCTGGTCATCATCTCCTCGAACTCCTCCTTTGCGATCCGGCTCATGCTCGCCAAGTTCGGCTTCGAGCCCTATTTCGACGACGTGCTGGGGGCCGATTTCAACTTCAGCAAGGTCGAGAAGATCCTCTACGCCAAGGGACACTTCGGGACGGATGCCGCGCGCACCTGGTACGTCTGCGACACCGCGGGCGACGTCCGGGAGGCGAGGGAGGCCGGCGTCAGGACAGCGGCCGTCACCTGGGGCTGGCACCGGAGAGAAAGGCTCGAAAGGGCCCGGCCGGATGCGATGATCGATCAGCCGGCGGACCTGCTCGACCTGTGCTGAATTCCCAGTCCGTCTTGCCTGCGGCGATTGACAGGGGCCCCGCGGCTGTGACCCCTTGAGCGGGTTTGCCGCGCCCCGGGACGCCACTCAACGGTCCCACGCCAGCCTAAGTTCCTCGCGGCTGTCGTGCAGCAGGTTCAGATAATCGGTCTCCATCTCGACCATGTCCCCGTCCTGTTTCCGCAGCCAGTCCGAGAGCCAGGCGAAGCGGACGGCCGTCACGAATTCGGGAAGCACGGCGAAGCCGGAGGCGTCGAAACGCCCCGATGCCCGGAGTTCCCCGATGAACGCCAGGGCCATGGGTCCCGCGAGGGCCTCGGGGTCCTCCATCCCCAAGCAGCCCAGAACGAGGGCCGCATCGTAGATCTCCGGCTTGTACCCCGAAAACTCCCAGTCGATGACGCCGCGGATCCCCTCCTCGCCCCAGATGACGTTGACGGGGTGGGGGTCCCCGTGGCAGAAGGCGGCCGGGAGGCGGTCGTGGACGGGGAACAGGCAGGCCTCCAGATTCTCATGCACCCTCCGGACGGCCGCGCAGCAGCCGTGTGCGTGACGGGCGATTTTTGTCATCAGATCGCGGATGAACTCGGCGATGGGAAAGGGACGCCCCGGTTTGCCGAAGGGGATGCCCTGCGATGTCTCTTTCAGGTCGATGAGGAACCGGGCCAGTGCCTGCCCCCTCCATGCCTCGAAGGCGTAACCCGGGCGCGCGAGTTCGACGCCGTCGACGAAGGGGGAGATCTGCCAGAAGCCGCCGCCCTCCTTGACGAGGGAATCCCCCTGCCCGTTTCTGAGGTAGCCGCGGACGCCCGCAAGCCCCCGCGAGACGAGCCAGTCGAGCGTCGCCGCGATCTCGCGCTTCCGCCCGACCGTCCGGGGGGCGACCTGCTCGAGGACGAAACGCCTTCCCCCCGCGTCCTCGACCACGGTCCTGAACAGGGACCGCTCGGGGCTGCCTGCAGGCGTCAGCTCCGGCCGCTCGGCCTTGAATTCGATATCCCAGTGACGGAGGATGTCGCTGAAATGGGGGATGGTCAATGATGCGAGTCCTTTTCGGAACTTCCCGCCGGTAGCAATCCTGACGGATGGTTGCTTACTTCGCTGTCCACTTCATCCACGCCGCCGCCGTCCAGCCCCAGACGGCGTTGAATAGGGCGACAAGGGCGGGCGTCCACGTCCCGAGGTCGAGGCCCATCATGCCCTTGCCCAGCCTCAGGGGGAAGATCACGAAGAGCTGCACCAGGGTGGGCCCGATGCTGAAGAACAGGCCGCGAAGGAAGATGTTTCTCTCCCAGAGCGGGACGACGAACAGAAGCCCCCAGATCCCGCCCCAGACGATCCTCGGGTAGAGCCAGGCCGGCGTCAGGGGCGCCGAGAGGCTCACGCCGAGGGCCCCCGTGAGGCCGTACTTCACGGCCAGCCAAAGGCTGAGGCTGTTGACGAGCCCGCCCAGGGCCCCCGCGCCGAAGGCGAGGGTCAGGGTCCTGGCGAATTTTCTCATGTCTGCTCCCTCGGGGGGGATTTTTTCTGGCTCTTCGTGACCGGCCTGGTGCGCAGGAGGACGTACGTCGCCCCGGCGCCGCCGTCGCAGAGCCTCGCGCTCGAGTAGGCGATCACCCACTTGCGCCATGGCCCGCGGGTGAGCCACTCGGTCACCTTGGCCTTCAGGACCGGCTCACCCTGGGAGGAGAGCCCCCTTCCGTGGATGACGAGGAGTGAGCGGCGGTTCCGGATCACCGACTCCCGGAGGAAATCCTCGAAGGCCGCGCGGGCCTCCTCGACGCCGAGGCCGTGCAGGTCGATGTGGGCCTGGATGGAGAACTCCCCGCGGTGAAGCCTCTCGGCCATCTTCGGGCTGACCCGGTACCCCGTCCCCTCGATGTACTCGGGGGTGTCCGCCACGACGAAACCGCGGCCGGACGCGATCAGGGCCTTCATCCCCTCCACGGCGTCCTCCCCGCCGGCCTTCGGTGCCGCGCCCCCGGCATGCGGGGTCCCCCGCCCCCCTTCCCGCTCCGGGCCGCTCACGGGGCGGATGCCCTCCATGGCGCGGAGGAAGAACCGTCTCTCCTCGTCCGGGTCGTCTGGAGGGGGTGGCGGCGCGACAGGTTTTGCAGGCGCCTTCTTGCCAGCGGGCGGGGCGTCCTTGAGGCGGGATTTCAACCCCTTGAAGGGCTGATGCCCGAGGGGTGCTCGATTCGATTCCACGGTCCGCTCCGGCTGCCGACCCCCGTCTCAGAGGTCGTAGAGTTTTTCGTCGACCGACGGGCGCACGCCCTTTTTCCCCCGGACGGCCTTCTTGGCCAGCGAGAAGAGATCCTCGTCCCCGAGGGCATCCCCCATCTCCTCCTCGATCTTCTCCGGGTCCTCCCCCCTCTCCATCCGCGCGAGGGCCTCCTCCATCTTCGGCCCCAGGGAAAGCCCCGTGGCGTCGGTCAGCTTCCGCATCAGCCGGGCCGCCTGGCGGGGGTCGTTCTCGTCGAGCCCGTCGGCCTCCCGCGCGATCATCTCCATGGCCTTTTCCATCTTCGCCTCGTCGAGACCGGCGAGCTCGTCGCCACCGGGCTCCTCCTTCTTCCCGGATAGCTTCGCGAAGACCGACATCTGGCGCTGGAGCCTGACTTTCCTGCACTTCGGGCAGAAGGGGATCTTCTCCGTGTTCACGCTGCGGGAGAAGAAATTGTAGATCGTGTTGCACTTGCGGCAGTAGAACTCGTAGATGGGCATGGGGCCTACCTCGCCTGATCGAAGCGGTTTCGATCAAGCAAGATTCTTACAGCGAATTGACGGTTTCCGACCGCTCTGATGCTCGCTTCGCTGCAGGCGCAAAAACTCGCCCTCCGGGCTCAAACAGTTTGCGCTGCAGGCGCTTCGCTTCGCAAAGAGCGTTTACCGGAAACGCGTCAAACTTCGCTATCCAGAATCCTGCTCGCTCTCGTCTCATGCGGAAGCGGATGTGAAACCAGTCCGTTGGGCATCATTGTAGCGATTCAAGGGTCAAAATCAAGAGGGCTCGTTCTCACCCCCGCACCGTCATGCCTTCTTCCCCGTTCATCGCCTCCAGCCGCTCCACGCGCTCGGCCAGGGGCGGGTGGGAGTAGTGGAAGGCGACGTAAGCCGGGTGCGGGTGGAGATTGGCCAGGTTCTCCTTCGCCAACCTCCTGAGGGCCTGGGCGAGGGAGCGGGTCGACCCGACGAGCCCGAGCGCATAGCGGTCGGCGTCACGCTCGTACTTGCGCGAGAGGGCGGCCCCGAGGGGCGAGAGAAAAAAGACGGCCGGCTTGAGCACGACGGCAGCCAGCAGCAGCCCCGCGTAGGGCAGGGGAGCGGCGAACCCGAAGGTCTCGTAGAGCAGCGGCCAGCCCATGAGCCGGAAGACGACGTAGAACCCCGCAAAGGAGACGGCCTCCATGAGCAGGAGCTGCTTGAGCACGTGGCGAAGCTTCCAGTGGCCGATCTCGTGGGCAAGCACGGCGGCGATCTCGTCGTGGCTGTGGGTGGCGATGAGCGTGTCGTACAGCACGATTCGCTTCGATCGGCCCAGGCCCGTGAAGTAGGCATTGGAGTGCCGGCTGCGCTTTCCGGCATCGACCTCGAAGATCCCCTCGGCCCGGAGCCCCGCCTTTTCGGCGAGGCGCAGGATGCGTTCCCGCAGCGCCTCGTCCCTGAGCGGCGTGTACGTGTTGAACAGCGGGGCGATCACCAGGGGGTAGAGCCAGATCATCAGCATCTGGAACAGGGCGAAGAACGCCCACGCGGCCAGCCACCAGGCCCGCGGGAGCCAGTGGACGAGCGAGAGGAAGGGGATGAACAGCAGGGCCATCAGGACGAGGGAGACGGCCGTGGACTTGGCCAGGTCGGCGAGCCAGAGCCGAGGCGTGATCGTGCTGAAGCCGTATTTTTTCTCGATGACGAAGGTGTCCCAGAGGCTGAACGGGATGTCGAGCAGGACGCTCGCCCCGTAGAGGATGCCGAAGAACAGCGTGCCGGACCAGACAGGATGGATACCCAGGGCCTCGACCGAGCCCGCGAGCCACGGGAGGGCACCGGCGAGCAGCACGGCCAGCAGGATGGCGTCGTCGGCGAGCGACTCCAGCGCGTGGAAGCGCGACGACTCGACCGTGTAGTCCCGCATGCGGGCCAGGGTGGCGGCGTCGATCTCGCCCCGGAAGGCCCCGGGGACGATGTGGCCGTGCCGGAGCAGGTGGGCGACATTGAGCCAGGTCAGCGCGTACCGCGTGAGGGCGGCGGCGGCAAACAACGTGAAGAAGGCCGCGGACAGGGCGTTGAACTGGATCATGGCGGTTGGCCCCCGGGTCATGCGGGCGGGAAGGCGTCCCGGTAGATCTCCGCGAAGCGGTCCTTGCCCCCGGCCATCATCAGGGTGAGCGGCATGGCCTCGCGCCCCAGCGCGAGCATCCTCTCCGTCAGCCGGCGGATGTCCCACTGGGCGTGGCGGTCGGCCCGGAGCCGCGCGATGTGGTAGAGCTCCCGGGCGTTGAGCTTCATCAGGACGCGCTTGCGGTGCGCATTGGTCAGGATGTAGGGCGCCGCCGAGGGCGCGGCGCGCCGGATCGCCTCGTAGGTCTCCTCCGTGCGGGCCGTCATCTCTCGGAAGGGGGCCTCCATGCCGACGGCGGCGATCGAGGGCGGCACGGTCACGCCGAGGGCCGGGTCGTAATCCTGCGCGACCAGGGTGGCCATCCGGTGCCGCTTGAGCTGCGCGAAGCACGATGCGCTCACGACGAGATCGAACTGCAGATCCGCATTTTCGAACTCCCGCAGCGGCGCATCCCAGGGCTGCATGCGGCGGAAGGACGCCTTGAAGAGGCCCGCGCGGTCTTCGGGCGGGAGGGCCGCCGCGGCCTTCAGGCACTGTGCCATGGGAAGCCGGGAGGAGGAGTGCAGAAGGGCGGCGGCGATCCGGGTGTCCGCATCGGGGGTCGCCCACACCAGGCGGACCTCCTCCACGGGCCCGGCGGCCGGGGCGAGCCCCGCCCGGTCGAGGGCCGGCCCGGCGATCGCCCGGAGATCGTCGCGCGTGAGGCGGTCGAACGCCGTGGCCTCCGTGTAGCGGACGAGCGAGGGCGCGATGCCCTTCGTCGCGTCGTAGAGCTGCCGGCTGTACTCCCTGGCCTCCTCGAGCGGGTGGGCCGCGAGGCGCCGGAGCATGAGCTCGAGGTTCCGCGTGTTGAGCGTCATGCCGAGCTGGGCCTCCGTGGCGAGGCACAGCACGTAGCGGGCGTCCTCCTTGGCCCAGCCCTCCAGCATGGGGCGGTTGGCGGGGACGGCGGCAAGCTCCCGGTTTGCATCGAGGACCCAGGGCAGCAGTCTTTCGTAGAGCCTGTGGTAGAGGGCATTCTGGGCCTTGACGGTCACCGTGAAGGTCTCGGCGAGGCCGGCCTCCCGGATCTCCCGGGGGATGACGAAGTCGTCCTGCAGCAGGACGTAACGCTGGGATTTCTCCGTGTAGGAGCACAGCCGGAACTTCTCGATCTCCTCGACGAGCAGGCGCGAGACCCCCAGGACGTCGATGTTGAACACGGCGTGCTCGGCAATCGAGCTGTGGCCCATGTCGAAGACGATGGCCTGGTTGGAGCGGCGGGCCTTGTCCACGTCCCGGCGGGCGGCGGCCCTGAGCTCGTCGACGGGGGCCGGGCTTCGGCTGATGCGGGCATAGGCCGCCGAGAGGGTCTCGGGCGTGAAGTGCTCGGCGTGCGGGTTTGCGGCCCGGATGTCCCGGATCGTTTCGACATCGAGGTTGAAGCCGGCAAGGATGACCTTCACGGGTTGCGCCCCCTCCTGTGGCAGGCGGGATTTTATAACAGGATTTCCCGCACCGGTCAAACCGCATTTCTCCGACTGGCGGCCCCGCCCGGCCGTCCGTCCGCGGGTTTGCGGGGAATGAGGCAATTTAGGGGTAGCGTTTTGGGCAAAATGTGTTAAATAGAAAAAGCGCAGCGCCCCGGTGCGCTCAACGGAAAGCGGGATGGCACTCAACGAACTCGACCGGGTGGAGATTCTTTCCCTCCAGGACAACTACATCGACATCACGGCCATGGACGACGGCGACGTCGTCCGGAGGGCCCGGAACGTCCGGGACGGCTTGATTTGCAATTCCATCCTGGCCGAGCACGGGTTCTCGGCCCTCGTCCGGCTGGGCCGCGAAGGCCGGACGAGAACGATCCTGTTCGATTTCGGCTTCTCGGAGCACGGGGCGGCCTTCAACGCCGACGCCCTCGATGCGGATCTGCGCGAGGTGGAGCTGCTCGTTCTCTCCCACGGGCACGGCGACCACACGGGCGGCCTGCAGCGCCTCCTCTCGAAAATCGGCAAACGGGGCCTCGATCTCGTTGTGCACCCTGCGGCCTTCAAGCCCGACCGTTACCTCGTGCGGCACGGCTCGAAGGATCGCTTCCCCCGGCTCGTCCGGGAGGACCTGGAAGCGCTCGGTCTGCGCGTCGTGGCGACCCGCGAGCCCCTGCCCCTCTTGGGCGGCGATGCCCTCTTTCTCGGCGAGATCCCGCGCACGACGCCCTTCGAGAAGGGGATGCCCCATGCCTTCTTCCTCCAGGACGGCAAGGAGGCCCGGGATCCCATCGAGGAGGACTCCTCCATCGTGATGCGGCTTCGGGGCAAGGGGCTCATCGTCCTGTCGGGCTGTGCCCACTCGGGGATCGTCAACACGGTGCGTCACGCCATGGCCGTCACGGGGGTCGCCAGGGTCCACGCCGTGATGGGGGGGTTTCATCTCTCGGGGCCCGCCTTCGAGGCGGTCGTCGCGCCCACCGCGGAGGCGATGAAGGCAATCGGGCCGGACTATGTGATCCCCTGCCACTGCACGGGGCGCAAGGCGATCCAGCGGCTCGAGCAGGAGATGCCCGGGCAGTTCATCCTGAACATGTCCGGTACGACCCTGACCTTCCGGGCCTGATTCGCCCCCGGAAATGCCACGGCCCGCGGCCTGCCCGTTCAGCCGGCGGCCGGCCCCGGAAAAAATGCGAAACGAACGCGGACGACGATGGATTTCACGCACCTCGTACATGGCTTCCGGATCCAGGACTTCTTCGATATCCTGCTGATCACCTTCATGATCTACGGGCTCCTGGTCTGGTTCCGCGACGCCGCCTCGCGGTTCGTCCTCGTCGGGATCGGCATCCTGGGCATCATCTACTACCTGGCACGCTCGTTCCAGCTCTACCTCTCGGCGGCGGTGCTGCAGGGGTTCTTTGCCGTCATCCTGCTGGCGATGGTGATCATCTTCCAGGAGGAACTCCGGCGCTTCTTCGAGCGGATCGCCACCTGGGGCCGCTTCCGCAAGAGCGGCAGGGTCTCCACGCTCCACGAGGAGGTGGAGATCATCGTCCAGTCGGTGGCGACGCTCGCGCGGCAGCACACGGGCGCCCTCATCGTCATCCAGGGCGAGGATCCCCTGGACCGGCACCTGGCGGGCGGTGTGCCCCTCGACGGCGTCCTCAGCCAGCCCCTGCTGGAGAGCATCTTCGATCCCCACTCCATGGGCCACGACGGGGCCGTCGTCATCGATCACGGGCGGGTCGTCCGTTTCGGGTGCCACCTCCCGCTTTCGACCAACGCGGAGAAGATCGGCAACCTCGGCCTGCGCCACACGGCGGCCCTCGGGCTCTCGGAGCGGACCGACGCCACCTGCATCGTCGTCTCCGAGGAGCGCGGCACCGTCTCCGTGGCCTTCGGCGGGCGAATCGACGTCCTGAAGAGCCCCACCGAGCTCGGCATGATCCTCGAGCGCCTCTACGGCAAGAAGATGCCGAAGAGCGGGGCCGGCTACATTCTCGGCTGGTTCCGGCGAAACCCCTTGGAGAAGGCGACGGCCATTCTGCTGGCCTCCCTGCTGTGGGTCGCCTTCGGCTATCAGAGGGATCTCGTCCGGCGCGACTTCACCCTGCCCATCGAGTATCGCAACCTCTCGCCCCAGTGGGTCATCGAGGGCACGAAGGTCACCGAGGCCAAGGTCACCCTGTCGGGCCCCGAGCAGGCCTTCAACCTCCTGAACCCCGCGAGCCTCCGGGTTTCCGTCGACCTGTCGAACATCCGGGAAGGGCGGCAGGAGATCGAGCTCACGAACGACATGATCCGGACGCCCGCCAACATCTCCGTGGTGAACGTGTCGCCTTCCCGCATCGTGGTGAGCGCCTCCCGCCTGCGCACCGCGGTGCTCCCCGTGGACGTGCGCTCCGAAGGAAACCTGCCCCCAGGGGTCGTCTTGCAGCGCATCGAGGTGAAGCCGACCCACGTCGCGGTGCTCGTGCCGAAGCGGTTTGTCGGGACGGACCTGCAGATCCCCACGGAGCCCATCGACCTGAAGAAAGTCACCGCATCGACCACTGTGACGGCAAAGCTGATCACCCCGCCGGAGGTATCCTTCGAGGGGGGGAAGCCCCTGTTCGTGGAGGTGACCATCCGGGTCAGGCCCAGGGCGGCTGCGTCGAAAGGGGCGGCCTCCGCCGGGCCGGCGGATTAGCCTCCGAGGCCGGGCCCGGCATGAAACAGTAACGGATACCCCGAATAGAGCATCGCCCCCCATGCCTGAACTCCCCGAAGTCGAGACCCTCTGCCGTCAGCTCAGGCCGGTGATCGTGGGCCGGGCAATCCTGGGGCTTCGTGTTCTCGACGCGAGGCTGGGGAACCTGCCGCCGCTCGAGGGCCGGTCGGTCCGGTCGATCGAGCGGCACGGCAAGCGGATGGCCTGGCTGCTTTCGGACGGGCAATACCTGGTCTTCCAGCTCCGCATGACGGGCCGCCTGTTCTGGCTCGAGGGGGACGACACCCCGCCTCATGCGCGCTTGGTCCTCTCCTTTTCCGCGGGCCGGGTCGTCCTCTCCGACCCGAGGCGCTTTGCCACCGTGGAGCTCTGCCGTTTTGCGCCGTGCAGCCCGGCGGCGGACGGGCTCGGGGCGCTCGACCCGAAGCGCCTTGCCGATGCAGCCCGCAGGCGCCGCCTCCCGGTCAAGTCCTTCCTCATGGACCAGAAGGCCGTTGCCGGCATCGGCAACATCTACGCAAGCGAGATCCTGCACCGGGCGGGGATCGACCCGTTGCGCCCGGCCTGCGACCTTTTTCCCGCCGAGTGGAAAAAGATCGCGTCGGCCTCGGCGCGCATCCTGAAGAAGGCCGTCGAATCGCGCGGGACATCGATCTCAGACTGGCGTGACCTCCACGCGGGGCCCGGGGACTACCAGCGTCACCTCCGCGTCTACGGCAGGCGGGGCGAGCCGTGCAGGACCTGCGGCGGCGAGATCCGCAGAGTGCTCATCGCGGGCCGGAGCACGTTCTATTGCCCGCGCTGCCAGAGCTGACCAGCGGCACGGGGCTTCTGTTCCGCCATGCCGCCGATGAGGGGACAGGCGGCAGGGAAAAAAGAGGAGGGACCTGCAACCTGATCCCTTGTGGTTCCAGTGCATATCGGTTATACATTCCTGTCGGCCGAATCGGTTCTGCCACGAAAGGACACAAGCCATGAAGAAATACGAATGCTCCGTCTGCGGCTACATCTACAATCCCGAGGAAGGCGATTCCGACGGCGGGATCCCGGCGGGGACGGCCTTTGAGAAACTGCCCGAGGACTGGGTCTGCCCGATTTGCGGGGCGGCGAAGAGCGAGTTCAGCCCCGTCGATTGACAGACGGGTGAAAAACGCCCATCTGCGGCGTTTCCCTCGTCAGTCGGCGTACGCGCCAAGTACGCCTCCCTCCTCGGGACTTCGGGGGCCTTGCATCTGGGAATTGTTGACCCGCCTGGTACAGGGCCCGTTCCCGGTCCCTCCAGGAGGGTGGAAGTCATGATCGAGATCGACGGCTCCATGCACTCCGGCAGCGGCACGGTGCTCCGGCTCGCCGTTGCCCTCGCCGCGCTCCGGGCAGAGCCCGTCCGCATTCGAAACATCCGGGCCAGGCGCCAGAAGCCCGGCCTGCGGCCCCAGCACCTGCAGGCCGTGCGCGCCTGCGCCGCCTTCTGCGGCGGGCTCCTGGAAGGAGACGAGGTGGGGTCCCGCACCGTCGTCTTTCGGCCCGGACGCATCCGGGAAGGCGGCGCGTTCCGCTTCGACATCGGGACGGCCGGTTCGGCCACCATGCTCGCCCTCACCCTCATTCCCCTTGCCCTTCATGCCGGGTCGCCCAGCCGCTTTTCCCTGACGGGCGGGATCTTCCAGGACTTCGCCCCGGGGGCCTTTCACATGCGCGACGTTCTCCTCGCCCACCTGGAAAGCATGGGGGCGCGGGTCCGGATGGCGGTCGAGAGGCCCGGGTATGTCCCGAAGGGCGGCGGGCGGCTGACGCTCGAGGTGGAGCCGCTCCGGTCACGGCTGGCGCCGCTGCAGCGGCTCGAGCCGGGCGAACCCCGGCGGTTCCGGGGCGTCGCGCTTGCCTCCCACCTGGCCGAAGAAAGGGTGAGCGAGAGAATGGCCGCACGCTGCCGGGAACTGCTGGAGGGGAATGCCCCCGTGGAGATCGACGTCCTGCGGGATTCCACGGCCCCGCAGAGGGGGGCGGCCCTCTTCCTCGGGGCGGAGACGACGACGGGCTGCATCCTCGGGGCCGACCGGGCCGGCAAGAGGGGTCGCCGATCGGAGGCCATTGCCGAATTCGTCGTGTCGTCCCTGCGGGAAGACCTCTCCGCGGGGGCCACGGTAGACCGTCACCTGGCGGACCAGCTCATCCCCTTTGCGGCCCTGGCCGGCGGCACGACGCGCTACCGCGTCCCCGCGATGACCGATCACGTGGAGTCCAACCTGTGGCTCGTGGAGACGATCCTGGGGGCCCGCACAGCACGGGAAGGGAACGTCATCTCCATCGAGGGCGTAGGGTTCGCGCCTCCGGTGAGAGGGAGTTGAGAAGCTGGGAAGTTAGGACGCTTGGAGGGTCCGCCGGAGAGACGTCAGCGGGAAGCCCCTCCGAACTTCTCAACTTCATAACTTCCCAACTTCGTGAGCTTTGCGAGGTTACCCGTGCATTTCAATGAACCATCATGAACCAAGGCGACCGGGATAAACGAATCAGCAGCCACATCGGCCGGAGGCTTCGGGAGAGCCTCGAGAGGTCGGGGGACATCGTCGTTGCCGAGCGGGAGCCTGTGACGGCCTCGCGGCCCTTCGGCGCCGCCTGGGTCGAAACCCGGCAGTTCCACGAGGCCCAGAGGCTCAAGCGGGAACTGCTCCGCCGGTATCGCGGCCGTCGCCTGGAAGAGGTCCTGCCCGGCGAGGAGGTCCGCACGGCGCGCGGGGTCTGCTACCGTCTTGTGAGCCGCGAAGACGGGCGGCTGCGCACCGTCGGCCCCGACGCGGCGCGCCGCAGCATCCTGTCCGACCTCAAGCTCCTCTGCGGCGTGGGCGAGGTGACCGAGGCGGCCCTCAAGAGGCAGGGCGTCTCGACGATCGCCGACCTGGCCGATCACCCCCGCTTCGGCCGGCAGGCCCGGGAAATCCTGCGCATGGTGGAGGCGGCCGACACGTCGGAACTCCTGGACCGGATCGGCCGGGGGTTCCGGGCGTCGCACCCGCTGGCCCTGCTGGCATCGGGCTTTCACAGCGAAGAGGATTTCGTCCTCGTCGACATCGAGACCCTCGGCATGTTCCAGCGGCCCATCATCCTGCTCGGCCTGGCGCAGGTCCGCGGCAGCGGGATCCGGGTGGATCAGTACCTGCTGCGCCGCATCGACGAGGAGCCGGCGGCCCTGGCGGGCCTGCTCGATCACCTCGGAGGCCGCCGGGCCTTCGTCACCTTCAACGGGCGCACCTTTGACCTGCCCTACATCCGGGAGCGGCTGGCCTACTACGGCATCCGGGCCGACCTCGGGGGCCCCCACTTCGACGTCCTGCACTTTTCCCGCCGCGCCTGGCGCGGCTGCGTGCCCGACTGCAGGCTGACGACACTCGAGCGAAGTTTCCTCGGCATCGATCGGGAAGACGACGTGCCGAGCGCCCTGGTGCCCGAGTTCTACGAGAGCTACATGCAGACGGGAAACCCCGGGCCTCTCGTCCCCATCGTTGAGCACAACCGGCGCGACCTGCTCACGCTGGCGGGTCTCTTTTCGAAGCTCCACGAGGAGTGGCGGCCGTGATCGCAAGCGCCCTGGAATCGCTGAAACGGAGCCCCCGCTTCCGGGACCGCATCGCGCACGTGGAGGTCCTGCCGGCCCGGGAGCCCCGATATGGGGAACTCAAAGAGCCCCTGCCTGCGGGCATCGCCCACTACCTGAGCGCCCGGCGCATCCGTCTCTACAGCCACCAGTGCGAGGCCGTCGAGGCCCTTCGCGCGGGCCGCAACGTCATCCTCTGCACGCCCACCGCGTCGGGCAAGACGCTCGGCTTCGACCTGCCCGTCTTCGAGACCCTCGAGCGCGACCGCCAGGCCACGGCCCTTTTCGTCTACCCCACCAAGGCCCTCTCCAACGACCAGCTCAAGGTCTTCCGGGAGATGGAGCGCGCCACGGGCATCCGGGCCGATGCGGCCGTTTACGACGGCGACACGCCGGTTTCGCGCCGCGGGCGCATCCGCGAGATGTCGCGGATCATCCTCACCAACCCCCACGAGCTCCACCACGTCCTGCCCTGGCACGCCAAGTGGGAGCGCTTCTTCCGCAACCTGCGCTACGTCGTCTTCGACGAGGCCCACCGCTACCGGGGGGTCTTCGGCTCGAACGTGGCCTTCGTCATCCGCAGGCTCCGCCGCATCGCGCGGTTCTACGGGGCCTCTCCCCAATTCGTCCTCTCCACGGCCACGATTGCCAACCCGCGGGAGTTCGGAGAGAAGCTCGTGGGCCTGCCCTTCGACGTGATCGCCGAGGACGGCTCGCCCCGGGGAGGGAAGACCTTCCTGTTCTACAACCCCTTCTTCGACGGTGCGGGCACCCTCTCGCCCCACCAGGAGACGCGGGACCTGTTCCTGTACTTCGTAAAGCGGGGGCTGCAGACGCTGTGCTTCACGGCCTCGCGGCGCATGGCGGAGCTCATCGCCCTGTGGTCGAAGGAGGCGGCGACGGCCGGCTCGGCGCTCTCGGGGCAGATCGCCGCCTACCGGGCGGGCTACCTGCCGCAGGAGCGCCGCGGGATCGAGGATGCCCTCAAGCGGGGCCTGCTCACGGGCGTCACGTCGACCAACGCCCTGGAGGTGGGCGTCGACATCGGTTCGCTCGACTGCGTGATCATCTCGGGCTACCCCGGGACGGTGCTTGCCACCTGGCAGCAGGCGGGCCGCTCGGGAAGGCGCAACCGCGACGCCCTGGCCGTGCTCGTGGCCTTCCAGAACCCGCTCGACCAGTACCTCATGAAGCACCCCGAATCCTTCTTCGGCAAGCCCCACGAGCAGGCCATCATCGACCTCGCGAACCCCTACATCCTCTCGGGGCAGCTGCTGTGCGCCGTGGCGGAGCTTCCCTTCGACGCCGGGCAGGAGGACATCCTGCCGGGCGAGCACCTCGCGGAGCTTTTGCCGGAGCTGGCCGCCGAGGGGCTCGTCAGAAAGACCCCCCACGGCTGGGTCTACACGGGCCGGGGAAGGCCCGTGGAGGCCGTCGGGCTCGACCACATCGCCCGCGACGCCTACCGCATCCTGTGCGATGGGGTGCTCCTCGAGACGATGGACACAAGCCAGGCCTACCGCGAGGCCCACAGGGGCGCCGTGCTGCTGCACCAGGGCGAGACCTACGTGGTGCGGCGCTTCGACGTGGAGAACCGCCTCGTCGAGGCGGAACGCCGCGACGTGGACTACTACACCCAGGCGGTGAAGGCCGTGGACCTGGAGATCCTGGCCACGAGAGGCACGCGACGGCTCGGGCAGGTTGAAATCCACCTGGGGGAGCTCGAGGTCACGGAGACCACCCTGGGCTACAAGGTCATCCGTGACGACCAGGTCATCGCGCGCGAGGAATTGGAGCTCCCGCCGCTCCGGTTCCGGACGACGGGACTGTGGTTCACGATCCCCCACGAGCTCAGGCGGGCCGTCTACGACCGCGGCCTCAACTTCGGCGGCGCGCTGCACGCCCTCGAGCACGCCATGATCGCCGTCCTGCCCTTCGAGGTGATGTGCGACCGCTGGGACATCGGCGGCCTCTCCACACCCGGCCACCCCGGCACGGGGGAGCCCACCATCTTCCTCTACGACGGCTACGAGGGAGGCATCGGGCTCACGGAGAAGGCGCAGGGCCTGATGGAGCGCGTGACACGCCTGACCCTGGAGCTCATCCGCGTCTGCCCCTGCGAGACGGGCTGCCCCGCCTGCATCCTCTCGCCCAAGTGCGGCAGCGACAACCGGCCCATGGACAAGCAGGGGGCGCTCCTGCTGCTCGAGGGGATGCTGGAGAACATGAAGGTGACAGGCGGCAGGTAACAGTTGGCAGGTTCAGGGGAAGAAAGATGATGGATATCCCGTCTCCCGTCGACACGATGAGAAAAAGAAACTCCTGCCGGAGCTTCGACGGCAGGCCTCTGGAAAACGGCATGAAGGAGACTCTGCGGGCCTTCTTCCGGGAGAACACCCGGGGTCCCTTCGGCAACGCCCTTCGGTTCGAGCTCATCGACCTGACGGAGGCGGAGAGGGCCGAGCTGAAGACGCTCGGCACCTACGGCGTTATCCGGGGCGCCTCCCTCTACATCGCCGGCGCGGTGCGGAAGGGGCCGCGGGCCCTCGTGGATTTCGGCTACGCGATGGAGCGGAACATCCTCTACGCCACGTCCCTGGGCCTCGGGACCTGCTGGCTCGGCGGGACGCTCAACCGTGCAGGCTTCGCCCGGAAGATCGCCCTGGCGGAAAACGAGCTGATGCCCGCCATCAGCCCTGTCGGCTACCCGGCGCAGAAGCGCACGCTCACGGACCGGGCCTTTCGGTTCATGGCGAAGTCCGACAGGCGAAAGCCCTGGGAGGAGCTCTTCTTCGACGGCAGGCCGGGCAACCCTCTCGCGAGGGAACAGGCGGGGCCCTTCGCGGAGGCCCTCGAGGCGGTCAGGATCGGCCCCTCGGCCTCGAACCGCCAGCCCTGGCGCATCGTCCGTGAAGGAGCGTTTTTCCACTTCTTCCTCCAGAGGACACCCGGCTATGACAAGATGACGGGCGAGGTGAAGCTCCAGGACGTGGACATGGGGATCGCCCTGTGCCACTTCGAGCTCGCAGTCTCGGAACTCGGGATCGGGGGAAGCTGGCAGCAGGCGAAACCGGGCTTCGATGCAGGAACGTGGGAGCATGTCACGAGCTGGGTCACGGGAGAGGAACGGCGATGAGCACCCGGTGCCGGATCCTGCCCGGCAGCGCCTTGACAATCTCCAGGCAACTTGGTAATTCTCACGACAAGCCGTTTTTTCCTGCCCCCTGAAGCGGCGTTGCTGACAGTCCGGTCGCGCTGCCCGTCATCGATCGGGTTTCAATCATCCCAACCCCCCCTTCCGAGGAGAAATCCCATGAGCAGCTTCTGGCAGGTTTTTGTGCTGATCTTCGAGGTCTTTGTGTTCATCGCGTACCTGATGATCCTCTTCCAGATCGTCACCGACATCTTCAGGGACCCCGAGCTCGGGGGGTTCTCGAAGGCCCTCTGGATCCTCGTGCTCATCGCCGTGCCGGTGTTTGCGGCGTTTCTCTACCTGATCGTTCGCGGCGGCGGCATGGCCGGGCGGCAGCGCGCCTTCCAGGACAGGGTGAAGGCCGACACCGAGGCGTACATCAGGCGGGTGGCCGGGAAATCGCCGGCGGAGCAGATTGCCGAGGCCAAGGCGCTTCTCGATGCCGGCGCCATCAGCCAGGACGAGTTCGCGCGGCTGAAGGCCAAGGCGCTCTCTTGAGCCCACGGGCGCGCGGAGGCCGAAAGGGGCGCCCCATGTCAATGCCGCGACCGCAGAACGCACCGCCTGCGTTCCACCTCCTGGCAAAGCCCACGGGCGCAGCCTGCAACCTCGATTGCGCCTACTGTTTCTTCCTGGACAAGGAGGCGCTCTATCCCGGCAGCCGCTTCCGCATGAGCGACGCGACGCTGGAGCTCTACATCCGCCAGCTCGTCGAGTCGCACCGGGCCGACACGGTGAACATCGCGTGGCAGGGCGGCGAGCCGACCCTGATGGGCCTCGATTTCTACCGGCGGGCGATGGCGCTGGCCGAGAAATACCGCCGCCCGGGCATGACCTACCTGCACACCCTGCAGACCAACGGCACCCTGCTGAACGACGAGTGGGCGGCCTTCTTCAAGCAGCACGGCTTCCTGATCGGCATCAGCATCGACGGGCCGCGCGACGTGCACGACGTCTATCGCGTGGACAAGATCGGGCGGCCGACCTTCGACAGGGTGATGCGCGGCCTGCGGCTGCTGCAGAAGCACGGCGTCGAGTACAACGTGCTCACCGCCGTCAACGGCGTCAACGCCGACTACCCGCTGGAGGTCTACCGCTTCCTGCGCGACGAGGCCGGGGCGACCTGGATGCAGTTCATCCCGGTGGTGGAGCGCGTCGGTGCCGACGGGCCGGGGGTGTCCGAACGCTCGGTGGGGCCCGAGCAGTTCGGCCGCTTCCTGTGCGCCGTCTTCGACGAGTGGGTCCGGCGCGACGTGGGCCGCATCTTCGTCCAGACCTTCGAGGCGACGCTGCGCAACTGGCTCGGCATGGCGACGTCCGGGATGTGCGTCTTCAACGAGACCTGCGGCACGGGCCCGGCCCTCGAGCACAACGGCGATCTCTACTCCTGCGACCACTTCGTCGAGCCCAAGCACCTCCTGGGCAACATCCACGACGGGCACATGATCGAGATGGTGGCCTCCGCCCGGCAGCTGAAATTCGGCCGGGACAAGCGGGACCGCCTGCCCCGCCTCTGCCTGGAGTGCGACGTGCGCTTCGCCTGCCACGGCGAGTGCCCCAAGAACCGCTTCGTCCCAACGCCGGACGGCGAACCGGGCCTCAACTACCTGTGCGCCGGGCTCAAGGCGTTCTTCCGCCACGCCGGGTTCGCCATGCAGCTCATGGCCGGCCTGATGCGGCGCGGCCGCTATGCGAGGGACGTGATGCCCGTCCTGGACCGGGCCTTTGACGGCGTCCTCGGGCACGATCCCTGCCCCTGCGGCAGCGGCCGCGCGTTCGCGGGCTGTCACGGGCGGCCGCAGGCCGGCCCCGTCAGGAGGACGCTGCCGGAACCGCAGGCACGGTCCGCCGTCAAGCGGCACGGACCGCCCGGCCCGCGGACGGGCTGAGGATGGCGATGGAGGGGGTCCGCCGTACGAGGCCCCGGCGGGTCTTTCTCCCCGCGTGCAGCTACACGACACGCAGCAGCACGGCAAAGAAGGCGAAGGTGCCGATGATGACAATGGCGGCGGCCACTGCGTAGAGCGGGGTCGGCCTTCCCTCCGCCGTCATGCCCGCGATCGCGGCGAAATTCTCGCTCCACAGGTAACGAAGGATCCAGTGGAACTCCCGGATCGAAATCACCATGGCCATCACGCCGCAGAAAATCAGCGCAAGCCCCAGGTACCACGCGGCGTCCGGGTACAGGGCGGGTGCGGCCCCGGGCATGTCGCGCAATCGTTCGAAGAACTGGACGATCGCGAAGCCGAACCCGATCAGCGAGACGGCCGTGCGCATGTAGGCCATCAGCGTGCGCTCGACGGCGAGCCGCGTGCGCACCCAGGCAAAATGGTTGTTGGCCGTCACGTCAACGTCGAAGCGGTGGGGTTGTTTGCCGGTGTCCGGGTCACTCATGGTTCACCTTTTTCTTTCGCAGGACCGCTGCCGGGCCACCGGCGCGCGATGCGCGCAAACGGGCCGCGCAGCAGCACGTAGGGGACAAAGGCAAGCAGGAGCGCGATGATGACGGCTTCTGCGGGATAAAACGTCCTGAACTCGATAACCTGGTAGATCACGTCCATGCACAGCCCGAGGAGGATGATTCTCGCGGAGGCGATCAGCCCCTCGTGCAGGCGGCCGGCGCGCGCGGCCGGGTCGGTGAGAATCGTCCGGAGATAGTAGCCGCGGCCGGCCCGGGCGTCCCGGATGCCGTCGAGCAGCGCGGCAATCGACGCCATGACGGGCTGCAGGAGGAACCGGAAGGTCATCGGCCCGCCCGTACGGTCGAGCATGTTTCGCCAGATGCGGCCGAACACCTCCGCCGAGACGCCGTACAGCACCGCGCCGAGAACGACGAAGACGAGCATCAGCGCGACCACGAGCCGGGCCAGCAGGATTTTTGTCTTCGATACGGTCTCTGTCATCGTTCGGGCTCCTTCTCCGGCACAACGCGCTGATGCCCGGCAGGGTCACGGGGGTGGGCGTTCTGCGGCGGCCCGGCGGCAGCCCCTCCAGCCTCGGATGCGTGACGCTCCGCCTCGGCGATATCCCGCTCGAGGAAGAAATTGAGGAAGGTTCGGATCACGGCGATGGCGCCCACTCGCCCGATGTCATCCCAGGTGGGCGAGATGGACGTTTCGAGGATGTCCGCGGCAAGCTGAAACGTCAGCCCGCCCACCAGCCAGCGCGCATACCGCAGGTAGGCATCACGAAACAGGCGGCCGCCCGCCGACGGGCTGAAGACGGCGCGAATGCTCCGGCAGAAAGCCTCGACCGTCCCGATGACGATGATCACCAGCGCCATCGCATGGATGATCACAACGGCGTTTTCGGCGATGGCGGTGAGCCATTCCTTCATCCGATCCTCCAGTGCCGAGGGTCTAGCCCGGCCCGTTACGGGGCGGCATGACCGGCGAGGGGGCGCGACGCCGACCCCGTCCCGGCCCACCCGCAGACGATCGGGCGGGCCGGGATTCGATCGGCACGGAGCGGCGGCTTGAACAGCCTGCCGCCGCCCGCGTCAACGGGTGCCGCAGCCGGCGCACCCGCCGGATGCGGCACCCCGGGTTGCGCCGATGACACGGCAGGTCAGTGGCTTGCCCCGCCTCCCGCGTCCTCCAGCGTCCGCAGGACCGCGTCCAGGTTGAACGAGGCCGGCTTCTGGCGGGGCGGGAACTTCTTGAAGCTCTCGATCTGCCCCGCGACGAATCCCTGCATCAGGTACACGAGGTAGGCGTGGGAGATGCACCAGTCCCAATAGGTGTTGGAGTTCTCGTCGGCCCGCTCGAAGGGGTCGCGCCGCAGGTGGAAGATCTTCGGGATGCGCAGCTTCACGAACGGCTCGAACCAGCACTGCAGCTGTTTTGCCCGCTGCTCCATCAGCACGACCTTCCAGTCGTGCAGGCGGATGGCCAGGATGTCCCCGTCGTCGCTGATGTAGACGAAGGAGTTGCGCGGGCTCTCCTTCACCTCACCCTGCAGGTAGGGCAGCAGGTTGAACCCGTCGATGTGAACCTTGTAGGTGCGGTCGCCGACCTTGTGGCCCTCGAGCAGTTTCTCCTTGATGTCCGGCTCCCCGGCCGCGGCCAGGAACGTGGGCAGCCAGTCCTGGTGGGTGACGATGCCGTTCAGGACCGTGCCCGCCTTGATCCGTCCCGGCCAGCGCACGAAGGCCGGCACCCGCCAGCCGCCTTCCCAGTTGGTGTTCTTCTCGGACCGGAACGGCGTGATGCCCGCGTCCGGCCAGGTGTTGTAGTGGACGCCGTTGTCGGTCGAGTACATGACGATCGTGTCTTCGGCGATGCCGAGCTCGTCGAGCTTGTTGAGCATCCGGCCGATGCTCTCGTCGTGGGCAACCATCACGTCGTTGTAGTCCCCCTGCCCGCTCTTGCCCCTGTGCTTCTCGGCCGGGTGGGTCCGGAAGTGCATCGCCGTCGTGTTGTACCAGAGGAAGAAGGGCTTGCCCGCCTTGTGGGCGTCGTCGATGAATCGCAGGGCGTGGTCCGTCACCTCGTCGTCGATCGTCTCCATCCGCTTCTTCGTGAGCGGGCCCGTGTCCTTGATCTTCTGCCCGCCCTTGCCGTCGGCCCAGCAGTGCAGGACGCCGCGCGGCCCGAAGCGCTTCCTGAATGCGGGGTCCTTCGGGTAGTCCGGGTCCTCGGGCTCCTCCTCGGCGTTCAGGTGGTAGAGGTTGCCGAAGAACTCGTCGAAGCCGTGCATCGTCGGCAGGAACTCGTCGCGGTCGCCCAGGTGGTTCTTGCCGAACTGACCGGTCACGTAGCCGTGCGGCTTGAGCAGCTCGGCGATCGTCGGGTCTTCCTTCTGGAGCCCCAGGGGGGCCCCCGGCATGCCCACCTTGGTCAGCCCCGTGCGGATCGGGTTCTGGCCGGTGATGAAGGCGGCCCGGCCGGCGGTGCAGCTCTGCTGGCCGTAGTAGTCGGTGAAGGCGACGCCCTCGTTGGCCACGCGGTCGATATTGGGCGTGCGGTAGCCCATCTGGCCGCGGCTGTTGTAGCTGATGTTCCACCAGCCGATGTCGTCGCCCCAAAGGACCAGGATGTTCGGTTTCTTCGGTTTCGTCATGGTGCCCTCCTTTTGATTGGTCCTGCCTTATTCAGTCGGTTATCAGTGGATGTCTTCTCCGCGTGAATCGTTACACGAGACGCAGCAGCACGGCAAAGAAGGCGAAGGTTCCGATGCAGACGATGGCGGCTGCCACTGCGTAGAGCGGGGTCTGCCTTCCCTCCGCCGTCATGCCTGCGATCGCGGCGAAATTCTCGCCCCACAGGTAACGAATCGTCCACCGGAACTCCCAGGCTGAAATGACCATCGCCATGACGCCGCAGAAGATAAGCGCAAGGCCCAGGTACCGCGCGGCGTCCGGGTACAGGGCGGGTGCGGCCCCGGGCATCTCGTGCAGGCGTTCGAAGAACTGGACGATCGCGAAGCCGAACCCGATCAGCGAGACGGCCGTGCGCATGTAGGCCATGAGCGTGCGCTCCGCAGCAAGCCGCGTGCGCACCCAGGCAAGATGACTGTCGGCCGTCGGTCGGACCGCAAACCGTTCGGGTTGCCTGCCGGCTTCCGGTTTGCCCATCGCGTTGCACCCTTCTCCGCCGGTGTCCGCTCGAGCCGGGCACTGGCCGTCGCCACAGCCCGGTCCGAAGCCGCTTCATCCGTGCTGCATCGGCTATTGGCTCGCGAAGCCGCTGAGGTCATGCGCCGGTATGGCGCTTCTTTCGGAGCATGCCGTTCCGCGGCGGTGTGAGAGGCCGTACAGGAGTGCATGATTACGCCTGCAGGGCAGCATATCTGCCCGCGGCCGTGTGGCGGGACTGCATAACCACAATCTCTTACTTTTTAGTATACTTCGAATACAAAATATATGCTATGTAAATAATTGACGACGCTGAATCATCGCGCCCGGCGGTGCGGCGACGGTATTCCGGTACATGCAGGCAGGCCGACACCTGAAGACTCTGGCTGATGCTGACGATTTGTGGAGTAAAATCGTGCAGATTCACGGACGCGGCGAATTCTTTCCGCCGCCGAACTGCAAGGTTGCCGCGGGTTTGGACCGGGAATCGACGCCGGCGTGACGGGTCTTCGGCCGGGACGGGGATCAGGACGTGAAGTGCGGCGACTCGGGATGTCGCATTCTTGACCGAAAGGAGGATATCGAACTGTGAGACGTATGAAAACCCGGCTGCTTGCCGGGCTCGCCGTTTTTCTGATCCTCGGCGCCTGTGCTGCCCGCTGCTTGGCGCAGGGGTACGCAAAAGCCATGACCGACGAGGGCACCGAGAATCTGGCCAAAGAGGCCCAGAACCCGGTTGCAGACCTGATCAGCATCCCCCTGTCGAACAACTTCAACTTCAACGTCGGTCCGCACAACAGGATGCAGTACGTCGGCAACCTCCAGCCCGTCTACCCCTTTCATGCAACGGAGAACTGGAACATCATCACGCGCACGATCATGCCGATTGTCTACCAGCCTCAGCTGGCCCCCGGCGTGGGCGATGCCTGGGGGCTGGGCGACATCACGATGACGGCCTTCCTGTCGCCTTCCAGGCCCGGCGAGCTCATCTGGGGCGCGGGTCCCGTCGTCCTGTTCCCGTCGGGCACGGACAATTCGACCACGACGGGCAAATGGGCGGCGGGTCCGTCCGCGGTCGTCCTGAAGAAGCCCGGGCACTGGGTCTACGGGGCGCTGGTCAACTACCTTTCGTCCTTCGCGGGCCAGGACGACCGGGGGGCCGTAAGCGCGTGGACGATCCAGCCCTTTCTCAACTACAACCTCCCGGGGGGATGGTACGTCGTGTCGGCCCCCATCGTCACGGTGGACATGATGGCCGACAGCAAGCAGTGGACGGTGCCCCTCGGGGGCGGAGCGGGCAGGCTCGTGTGGGTCGGCGGGCTGCCCGTGAACCTCTCGCTGCAGGGGTATTACAACGTGGCACGCCCGGACGCGGGTCCCGAGTGGAGCGTCCGGTTCTTTATACAGTTTTTGCTGCCGAAATAGCGTGACCGGCCGATCGGCGCAGGGGCGCATGCCGCCCCGGGGCAAGGACCGGATCTGCACCCGTCGGGTGCACGAGGAGGCGTCATGACCCGGTTGAAGAGACGAGCCGTGATCGTCGCGGGCCTCGGCGTGCTGGTTCTGGCAGGACTCGGGGTCTGGTTCTACTATTTCTACTTTCATTCCACGTACAGCGCGTTGCGGTTCGCCGAGACCTTTTGGCTGCGGCGAATGCAGGTCGCACAGCTGAGCGAGCAGGGGGGGCATCGGTTATTCTTCGTCACGAACCGCCGCCCGGAAGGCGATGCGGGGCCCCTCGAGGAGCGGTTCGGGAGGGAGCGCGGGGAGGCCCTCACGTTCGGCTTCTTCGACGTCAAGATCGAGCAGAAGCTGGGCCCGGGCATGATCATCAACCCGAGCGAGTGGTTCCAGAACGAGGAGATCCGGCTCAAGGCGGTGGAGGGGCTGGAGCGGTCCGCGTTCGTCACGCAGCTGCAAGGGCTCGTTCAGGCATCCCCGCAGAAATCGCTGCTTGTCGTCGTGCACGGGTTCAGGGAGGCGTTCCCCTCTGCCCTGCGCAAGACCGCTTTCGTCGGCTACGTGCTGGACGTCAACTCGCCGATCCTCCTGTTCGACTGGCCCGGCAACCAGGGAAGCACGCCGGGCGGCTACCGGCAGGCACGCCGGGTTGCCGAGGCGTCCGGGGCGGAGCTGGCCCGCACCCTGGAGATGATCGCCCGGGAGATCCGGCCCGACAAGCTGTGGCTGATCGCCAACAGCATGGGGGGCCAGGTTGTCGTCGACGCCGTTCGCCTCCTCTCCCGGCAGGCGGACCCTGCCGACCTGGAGACCCTGCTCGAGCACCTGGTGCTGACCGCGCCGGACGTCGATTTCAAGGATTTCGAGGACGAACGGTTCCGGCAGGCGCTCGAGGCCCTGGCCCGCAGGACCACGGTCTATGTCTCCTCCAACGACAGGGCCCTGGTGGCGAGCCGTCTGCTCAACTGGGGAAAGCGGCGTGGAGAGAGCACCCTGGATGCGAGCCGCGTGGCGGAGGCGGTGCGCGTGCTGGACCTCGATCCGGACAGCGAGGCCGTCGCCGTGGTGGATGTCACGGCGGTGAACCGCACGCGCAATTTCCACAATTTCAGCCTGGAGACGCCGGAGTTTTTCGACGACCTGTTCCTGCGGCTCACCAACGCCAAGACGCCCCGAAGCCGGCTGCTCTACCCGGTTGAGGCCCCCAACGGCACGATCTACTGGATCCTGAAGCGAGACCATTAACCGGAGGCCCGATGCGATTTATCGTTCCTCATGTCGTCGAACATCTGCCGTCCCATCTCAGATGGGGCGCCCTTGGCATTCTGGCCGCCGCCGCGATCTTCATCCAGGGCTGCAAGGGCACGTCCCTGGAGCTCTGGCACACCAAATCGCTGACGGCGGAATTCACGGAACGCAAGGCCGGCGAGGTGCAAACCTTCCAGGACTACCAGCGGCTGGAAGACCGCCTGTTCGCGCAACTGGAGGAGGAAGTCTACGCGCACACCGCGACCGGGCCCGGCCACAAGCTCGAGCGCTACAGCAAGGGCAGCGCCGCCGACCCGCAGGGCCGCAAGCCCAACTGGAACCGCAGCTTCGAGCTGCCTGCCGAGGCGCCTGTCGGCGGGGTGCTGCTCCTGCACGGCATGTCGGATTCGCCCTACAGCCTCAGGGCCCTGGGGCAAACCCTCAACCGGCGCGGGTACTGGGTCATCGGTCTCCGGCTGCCCGGCCACGGAACGGTGCCATCGGGGCTCCTGAACGTCCAGTGGGAGGACATGGCCGCCGCCGTCCAGCTGGGAGTCAAGCACCTGGCGGCCAAGACGGGGCAGAAGCCGATCCACATCATCGGCTATTCTACCGGGGCGCCCCTGGCCCTGGACTTCGCCCTCAACGCCCTGGAGGGGAAGGCCGCGCCGGTGCCCGCCAGCCTGGTGCTGATCTCCCCGGCCATCGGCCTCCACCCGGCGGCGGCCCTGGCCTCGTGGAAACGCCGGATGTCCCTCTTGCCCGGCCTGGGCAGCCTCGCCTGGCTGCAGGTTCTGCCGGAGTTCGACCCGTACAAGTACAACTCCTTCACGACCAATGCCGGCGAACAGGTTTTCCGGCTGTCGCGATCCGTTGCTCAGCACATCCAGGGCCGGTCCCGGACACATCCGGACAGGGTCTTGCCGCCGACGCTGGTTTTCAAGTCGAGCGTGGACTCAACCGTTTCGACGGATGCCGTGGTGGACCGGCTGCTTCGTCTTCTGGACCCCCATCGTCATGAGCTCGTGCTGTTCGACATCAACCGTTTTGCCGCCAAGACCATCCTGCAGGTCTCCGATCCGGGGGAGCTGACGAACCGGGTGATGGGCGACGGCAGCCTGCCGTTCGCCGTGACCCTGGTCACCAACGAGAGCCCGGAGAGCCTCGCGGTCGTCGCACGCCGCCAGGCGCCGTTCTCGGCCGACGTGTCGGAGACCAAACCGCTGAACCTTGCCTGGCCGGAGGGGGTGATCTCGCTGTCCCATGTCGCGCTCCCCGTCCCGCCGGACGATCCTCTCTACGGTCAGCGCCCTCCCGACAACGAGGACCTTCTCTTTCTCGGGCAGATGGCCGTCCTGGGCGAGCGGGGCCTGTTCATCCTGCCCGCCGACTGGCTGCTGCGCATACGGCACAACCCGTTTTATGCGTATCTCGAGATGCGGGTGCTGGAGTGGATGGAGAACGCGCGGGTTTCCGGAAATGACGAAAGGGGGCTGTCAGCGACCGTCGAGAAAGGCGCCGGCGTCACCCCTCCCGGGCGATGAGAAAACGCAAGCCCCGCCGCCGGCCGTATTGATCCCGCAACGATGAGAGGGGAACCTGGCGCCTGTCCGGCCGGCCCTGCCGTGCGGGTCCCGGTGCATTGCCCGCCGGGACCATCCATCGGCCCGCCAAGCTCAGCCTTACTTTTCTTCCTTCGAGGGTCCTTTTTCGGTTTCGCGGGCATACTTGCGCTGCTGACCGAAAAAATGAAGTTGCACCGCGAGACCTGTGACCGCCAGGAGGACGAACACGATGACTGTGAAGGCGTCCAGGATCCGCGAACCGGGATAGAGCCAGGCCCGAAATCCCCAAGCCGCGATCATCGCGCCATTGAGCGCGCTGGCCACCATGACCATGGTATCCTTGGCCCACACGAACCCGTATGCGCCGGCCAGGGCGCCCGCCAGACCGACCAGAAGGGGCGTATGCGTGGCTGAGGGCCACAGGGCATCGAACAGGACCGTGACAAGGCCGTACCCGAGAACCGCCCCGGCGATACCGATCATGACGCTCCAGTACAGGTAGGCCGCGCTGGCGAACAGGATCGCCAGAAGGACCGCAACGACCAGGGCCGATATCGGATACTCGGGAACGACGATCGTGATTCCCACGATGTAGCCGATCACGGCCCCGTAAATCGGCAGCAGGATGCGGAAGATCGGATAGCCGAACAGCGCAAAGACCGCACCGTAGGCGATAGCCAGCAACCCGACAAGTTCACTCGACATGACTCTCCCTCTCCCTTTCTGCGCTGCCTTGCTCCAGAACCCCTCCGGGCCGATGATGCAGACCCGGCCGCTGGAGAAGCACTTCCCGTGATGCACCCCGTTGCTCGCCTTGCCCGCGGGAGCGGACCGCGGTCGAGAGGAACGTGCATGCCGGGATTGACACGCTGAAGGACTCGCGGCGTAGCGGCCCGGTTCGAGGCGAGCGCGCCCTACTCGGGCCGGAAAAGGGTGTTCCAGTCGCGCTTCATGTCCACACAGGCGGGAAGGTCTACCGCACGGGCCCGGGCTCGACGATGACCCGGCACTCCGGCAGTTTCACGCCGCGCACGGTCACCGTGGCGCGATCGCCCTTGCTCCAGAAGCGGGTGTCCGAGCCGTCGAGCGCCTCGCAGCGGGCACCCGAGGCCGACTCGGCCGCTTCCAGGTCGAAGGCCTCGCCGCCGACGATCATCCGCGGATGCGGACCCAGCGCGCCGAAGACGACCAGCGTGTCACCGCAGCGGTACGGTGTGCCGAAGGCGATCCGTTCCACCCGCCGCAGCCGCAGGGGCCCCAGCTCCACAATTCCGGCCCGGGCCTCGATCTCCACGGGTTCCGTGACGTGCATCGGCCCCCTCGTTGAAACGATCGCCCCGCGGAAAACGAGGCGCCTCCGGCTCTCCAGCGCAGAGGAATCCACACTGAGCTCAAACGGGACCGGCAGCGGCCGCCCGCCCAGTTGCCGGCGATGCTCGGCCACCGGCTGCGGGGGTCCGGCGCCGTCGGCGCGCAGCTCCAGGATGGCCAGCGAGTCAGGCGTCAGATCGACCCGCTCCGGGGAGACCAATTCTCCCCGGAGCACCAGTCGGTCCTTTCCTGCCGGGTCCGCGCGTCCCGCCATTGCACAGCCCGCCAGGACCGCGGCCGCGGCCAGCAGAACCGCGACTCGCCGCGCGGTCATGATGCCCTCGCCGGCCTCGTGCCGCCCGGACACGGGCTAGAGGTCCATCCGGGTGATGCGCGTCCCCTCCAGCGTGATGCCCGCCATGAGCCCGCGGTTGGAGAGCACGTACCCGACGACGGGCTGCTGCGCCGTGGCCGTCGTCACCTGGGCGCTCGCGCCCACCGAGATCAGGGTCACCGATGCGTCGGTGCCCACGGTCCAGCCCGAGCTGTTCTGAAACCGATTCAGCGCCTCATCCGTCATGAACAGGATGAAGACCGCCGTCGACTGGGCGCCGGCCTGCAGACCCCAGGATCCGCTCGTCGTGGTGTGGTAGCTCACCGTCCTGCCGCCGACGCGCAGCACGCCATTGCCGCGCGAGGCGCCGAAGACGAAGCCGGCCTCCAGCACGTTCGGGAACACCAGGACGCCCCTGGCCTGGCGCACCATCTGCTCCGATCCGGCGACCTGTGCATAGAGCCTGGACAGCGCGGCGTCGGCGTCGGTATTGAGGCTTTTGCGCGTCAGGTCGGGGTCGCCCGAACGCGGGCCCGTGGTGGTGCAGCCGATGGCCAGCATCAGGATAACAGCGAAAACCGATACCAGGATTTTCTTCATAATCACCCTCCTTTTTTCAGATCCGATGGTTGAGATGCGCGGAAACCGTTATTTGCTTTCTGCTGTTGGAACTAAAAAAATTTTACCTCAAATATATAATGCTTGCAGATTTGAACGGAGTCAACATAAAATAAACGGCAACTTGTCAGACCCGACAACGTCGCCAGGGTTGCTCGAGTGACGGTGTCGGTCGCGGTCCGGGGAAAGCGCCGAATCGGCAAGGTCGGCCGGGTCCGCCGGGCCCGCGGATATCACGGCGGCCCGCCGCACCGGCGATGCGAGGGGACGTGCGGCAGGCTGTCAAGCGGGATTGCACCGGAAATGGTTTTCGGATTGTTCTAACGGATACGGGAGGTCAAATGAACGGGAAAGCGTTACTCATCGCGTTTGTTGCTGCCGCGGTGCTCTGTGCCTGTGCGCAGCCGATGGAGCGGGCAGCGCCGCCGGTGACGGCCAAGCCCCCCGACATGCACACAAGCCGGGACTCGCTCGACTGGGCCGGCATCTACGAGGGGGTCCTGCCGGGCGCAGATGCCGCCGGCGTCAAGACGCGGCTGACACTCCGCCGGGACGGCACGTACGAGCGCGTGACCCAGCCCGCGGGCCTGCAGGAAGCGGCACGGACCGTGCGCGGCAGCTTCGCATGGCAGCCGAGCGGAAACGCCATCCGGCTCGACGAGCCCGGCGGCGGGCAGCAGTTCGCCGTGGGCGAGGGCAGGCTTCTCCTGCTTCACCCTGACGGGGGGAAGCCGGTGCCCGGGGCCGTGCTGATGCTCGTTCCGCAGGCGGCTGCAGCGGGGGAGGGCCTCGCGCAGAGGCTCGAGCGCTATCGCTGGACCCTCGAGTCCGCGACCGACGGCCGGCAAAAGCCCATCGAGGCCCTTGCCCCCCGAAAGGATCGCCCCGTCGTGTTCGAATTCTCCGGCGCCAGGCTCGCCGTGCAGGGCGCCTGCAACCGGATGATGGGGTCCTACCAGGTCAGTGCCGCCAACCGGCTCACGGCAAGCGGCATGGCTTCCACGAACATGGCCTGCGCGCCGGAGCTGATGCGTGCCGATGCCGCTCTTGCCGGCCTGCTGGCCGGGCCCCTGCAGGCCGAGATGGACAGTGCCCCCACCCCCCGGCTGCGGCTCGTCTCGGCGTCGAAGGAGACGCTGACCTTCACCGGCCGGGCCACGCCGGAAGCCCTGTACGGTCCCGGGACGATCGCCTTTCTGGAGGTCGCCGCGCGCAGCGTGGAGTGCGCGAACCCGCCGCCCCCGAACACCCGCTGCCTCCTGGTCCGCGACAGGCACTTCGACGCGCAGGGCCTTGCCGTCGGGGAACCGGGCGAATGGCGGCTTCTGCACGAGAACATCGAGGGCTTCACCCACAGGGAAGGCGAACGCACGATATTGCGGGTCAAGCGGTTCAACCGCACCCCGGTGCCTCCCGGTGCCTCTCCGACCCTCTACGTGCTGGACCTGATCGTCCAGACGGAAATCGTGAAGCCGTGACGCGAACGGCCCTCGACTCCGGGCGACAGGCAGGGAAGAAGGAGAGCGAGTGATCTCACGCAGAGCAAGCGCGCTGCTGCTGCTTGCCGTCACGGGCATCCTGGCTGCGGTCGCGCTCCTTGTGCCGCGGATTCCGCAGCCGCAGGACTATCACCGGTTCGCCGACCAGCGAAGTGTCCTGGGCTTGCCGAACATCGGCGATGTCGTGTCCAATCTGGCTTTCGTGGCCGTCGGGCTGTGGGGCCTCGTCTTCCTGCTGCGGCTCCAACCCCCACAGATGCAGAGGCATTTTCTTGACCGGCGCGAGCGCCGGCCGTACCTGTTCGTGTTCGCCGGATCGCTGCTCACGGGAGTCGGCTCCTGGTTCTACCACCTCCATCCGGACAACGCATCGCTCATGTGGGACAGGCTGCCGATGGCGGTCGCGTTCATGTCGCTGGTGGCGGCCGTCATCGCGGAGCGCGTGAGCCTGCGGGCCGGCCTCCGGCTGCTGCCGGTACTGCTGCTCATCGGGATCGGCAGCGTGCTGCATTGGTACGCGAGCGAGGTGCGCGGCGCGGGCGATCTGCGCTTCTATGCCGCGGTGCAGGCGTACTCGGTTCTCGTGCTCGTGATCGCGCTGTTCATGCCGCCGCGCTACACGCGGGGAGCCGACCTGGCGGTCGTGGTCGGGCTCTACGCCCTCGCGAAGGTCCTGGAGATTCTCGACGAGCGGATTTTCGCGATGGGACGCATCGTGAGCGGCCACACCCTGAAGCACCTGGCGTCCGCAGCCGCCGCCTACTGGATCCTGCGCATGCTGCAGAGGAGACGGCCGCTCCCGGCCGCCGGTGACGGATGAGTTGCATGAACCCTGAAACCTGCAAGGCAGAACAGTGAAAGGAGAAATCGCAATGAAGAGAGTCACGATGCAATGTGCGCTCTGCGGGATGCTGGCGGCCCTGATCGTCGGGGGGATGCCCGTGCAGGATGCGGGCGCCTGCACCCGGGTTGTCTACCTCGGCCCGGAGGACATGGTCATCACCGCACGCAGCATGGACTGGGCGACGGACATGGGAACAAACCTCTGGGCTTTCCCGCGCGGCATGAACCGCGACGGCGCCGCCGGACCGAACGCCATCCGCTGGACGTCGAAATACGGCAGCCTGGCGGCGGCTGGGTGGGACGTCGGCACGGCGGACGGCATGAACGAGAAGGGCCTGGTCGCCAACCTGCACTACCTGGTGGAATCCGAGTACGTCAAGCCCGCCCCCGATGACAGGCGCAAGCCCATGTCCATCTCCGCATGGGCGCAATACGTGCTGGACAACTTCGCCACGGTCGCGGAGGCGGTGGAGGCGCTGCGCCGGGAACCGTTCTATGTCGTTCCGGTTGATACGCCGGACGGCCGCCCCGGAAAGCTGCACCTGTCGATTTCCGATGCCACGGGCGACTCCGCCATCTTCCAGTACCTCGGCGGACGGCTGGTCATTCACCACGGCCGGCAATACCAGGTGATGACGAACTCGCCCCCGTTCGAGCAGCAGCTCGCCCTCAACGCCTACTGGAAGGAGATCGGCGGGGAGGCGATGCTGCCGGGCACCAACCGCTCGGCCGACCGGTTCGTACGGACCTCGTTCTACATCAACGTGATCCCGAAGACGTCGGATCCCGTCGAAGCCGTCGCCGGCGCCTTTTCGATCATTCGGAACGCCTCGGTGCCCCTGGGGATCTACACGCCCGGGCAGCCCAACATCGCAACGACGATCTGGCGCGCCGTCGCGGACCACAAGAACCGGCGCTATTTCTTCGAGTCCACCCGGAGCCCGAACGTCTTCTGGGTGAACCTGGCCGACCTGGATTTCGCGGCGGGCAAGCCGACCCGGAAGCTCACGCTGACCGGCGGCGCCGTCTTTGCCGGCAACGCCGCGGCGCAGTTCCAGCCGGCGCAGCCCTTCGCGTTTCTGCCCGCCCCGGTGAAGTAGCGGCGGGGAGATGCGGACGAAGGGGCACGGCCGCAGGGCCTGTCACGGGTTCGAGGACAGGGTCGACCGGGGGAGGGGAAACGATGACGTCCCCCCGGCAGGGGGCCTGCCGGGGAGTGCGGCAGGGAGGTGTGCCCCATGATCATCATCCGTGCAGCCTGTGTTCTTGCGCTTCTGCTCTCGATGACGGCCGCCGCGGCAGGGGATGACCTGTCCGCGCTTGTCGGCAAGCCGGGGCACGTCATCGTGCTGCGCCACGCCCGGGCGCCGGGCACGGGTGACCCCGCCAATTTCAAACTGGGGGACTGCTCCACCCAGCGGAACCTCTCGGCGGAGGGCCGCAGGCAGGCGGCGCGCATCGGCAAAAGGCTTCGCGATGCGGGCCTTGGGGAGACCACGGTGTACAGCAGCCAGTGGTGCCGGTGCCTCGAGACGGCGCGCCTGATGGCCGTGGGACCCGTCGTCGAGCTTCCTGCCCTGAACTCCTTTTTCCGGACCCCGGAGCAGGAGCAGAAGCAGGACCGGGCGCTGCGGGCCTGGATCGCGGCGGCCGACCTCAGCCGTCCCGTGGTGCTCGTCACCCACCAGGTCAACATCACGGCCCTCACGGGCATCTTCCCCGCCGAGGGCGAGATCCTCGTCCTGCGCCGCGAGCCGGGGGGGCTTGCCGTCGCCGGGCGTTTCCCGGATGAAGGGCAGCCGCGTTGAGCATAAAAAAACGGATCGGGAATTCCACGTTCCCGATCCGTCAGGGAATCATGCGGTCCGACGCCCCCGATCCCTAGTCCCAGAGCCCCATCACGTCGCGCTTCTTCTTTTTCATGGCCGCCTTCTTTTCCTGGAGGGCCTGCCGGGCGGCCTTCTCCCTGTCCGCGACCTCGGCGGCCGCCTTTTCGGCCTCGGCTGGCTGCGCCTGCCGGGCTGCCTGCTGGTTTTCGGCAGGCTGCTGAGACGCCAGGGTCTGCTGCGCCGCCTGGGGCTGCTGTGCGGCCGCAGCGGGCATCTGCGGCTGCACGGACCCCTGGGCCTCCTGCTTGGTGAGCGCCGTTGCGGCCGCGCCCCCGTCCCTGGGCTGCAGCAGGATGATGCTGATCCGGCGGTTCTGCGGGTCCTTGGGGTTTTCCTTGACGAGCAGGTCCGTGTCGGCGTACCCCACGACGCGGGCCACTCTCGCGGGGTCGAGCCCGCTCAGCTCGAGCATGCGCCTGGCCGAGGAGGCGCGGTTGGTCGAGAGCTCCCAGTTCGTGATCTGGTCGCCCCGAAACGGGGCGGCGTCCGTGTGCCCCTCGACGGCGATCCGGGCATCCTGGTCCCGGATGACCTCGGCCACCGCGGCGATGATCTCCCGGCACTTCTCCGTGGGTTCGGCGCTTCCGAGCTGGAACATGGGGCTGCCTTCCCTGTCGACGATCTGGATCCGCACCCCGCCCTCGACGGCGTCGACGCGAACGTGATCCATGAGCGCCTGCTCCAGGCCCTGCCCCTGGCCCGCCCCCTGGGCGCTTCCCTGCACCCCCTGCTGCCCCGCGCCCTTGCCGCGGATCGCCTTCCGGAGCGACATGGCCACGTTCTCGGGCTTGAGCTCGGCCTTCTTGATGTGGTCGGTGATCACGAAGGCCGAGCCGGGCTGGAAGGTCTTGCCGCTTTCCTTGAAGAGGCTGAAGTTCTTGAAGTACTCCGCCATGACGGCCCGCTTCTCCGTGGACACCATGGAGAGCAGCCACAGCAGGAGGAAGAAGGCCATCATGGCCGTGACGAAGTCGGCGTAGGCCACCTTCCACGAGCCGCCGTGGTGCCCCTCGCCGTGCTTCTTCTTGACCTTCTTGACGATGACCTTGCGGACGGCTTCCGACATTACTTCTTGATTCTCCTCAGGGCTTCCTCGACTTCCGCGAAGGTGGGCTTGTCGACGGCCGGGACGACGCGGCGTCCGAACTCGACGGCCACCTGCGGGGCGGCCCCGCCCACGAAGGCCACGATGGCCATCTTGAGAACCGACAGGTACTGGAGCTCCTCCGCGGCCGAGTGCTCCATGTTTCTCGACATGGGCCCCACGAAGCCGTAACAGAGGAGCACGCCGAGGAAGGTGCCGACGAGGGCCGCGCCGATCGACTTGCCGAGGACCTCGGGCGGCTCGCTGATCTTGCCCATGGTGAGCACGATGCCGAGAACGGCGGCGACAATGCCGAGGCCGGGCAGCGAGTCGGCCACGGTGGCCACGCTCTTGCTGGGCGCCGTGAGCTCCTCGTGGTGGCTCTCGAGCTCCGCGTCGATGAGCGCCTCGAGCTCGTTGGGCTCGATCTTGGTCGTCATGACGGTCCGCAGGGTGTCGACGACGAGATCGAGGGCGTGGTGGTTCTTGAAGAACTTCGGGTACTTCGTGAAGATCACGCTCTCCTTCGGGTTGTCCACGTCGCCTTCGACGGAGACCAGGCCCTCCTTGCGGATCTTGTAGAAGACCTCGCCCAGCATGGTGAGGGCCTCGAGGTAGTCGGCCTTCGTGTACCCCTTGCCGCTGAGCATCTTGACGATGCCCCCCATGACGGCCTTGATGACCTTCATGGGCGAGGCGATGATGAAGCCGCCCAGGGCCGCCCCGCCGATGATGAGAAGCTCGACGGGCTGGAAGAGAACGGCGAGGTTCCCCTTCTCCAGGAGGAAGCCGCCGATGACGCAGGCAATGACGATGGTCGCTCCGATGATCGTGAACATGGGAAGCCGGCGCTACCTCCTTTTCTCGCGAAGGATTTGCCGTTCCCGCTCGAAGACGAACCGGCAGATTTCGTCCCTGATCTCGTCATCCATGGCGACGAATTTCAGGCCGATCTCGTAGCCGTCGCTGCGGCACTCTGCCGCCACCACTTCCCCGTAGACGTAGACGGCAACCGAGGTGCCCGCTGAGAGCACCATCATGACCTCGAGGATATCGCCGCGGTTGAAGGGCTCGCTCGAGGTGAAGGACAGGCCGCCCCCGCTGATGTTGATCCGGCGCACCGGCAGTGAGCTGAACCCCAGCTTCTGCGCGCCCAGCGTGTTGAGGAGGAGGTCGAGCTTGCGGTTGATCGTGGAGAGCCACTCGGCAAGGGCCTGGTCCTGGATCTCCGGAAGCCCCCCGAGATCGACGGTGGTCTGGTTGCAGATCCTCGAGAGGAGGCTTTTCCGCTCCTCCTCGGGGACGAGCCGCACGCCGAAGGGCACGACTGCCATAACCCTGGAATATTCCCGGCGGTTCGGCTGACAGGGAAATTCTGTCTTGAAATTCATTTTGGGCATCCTGGCAAACGTTGCAACGGTTTCATATTCTCTTATCGGTTGCCTTCGTTATAACTTGAAGAAGATTTTTCCCATGCAAGTCTCTGTAATGGCGGCACTTATTTTGGGTTCACCCCGTGCGGTTCGGCACAGGGGGCCAATGCAAGGCAGGTGCCACGCAACGGTGCGCAGGCGCGGGATGCAGGTGACGGGAGGCGGGCGAAAGAAGGCGGGGATCAGGAAAAACTACATCGGCGCGGGCAGCAGGCGGTCGAGTGCGGCGAGGGCGTCTTCGACGGTGTCGACGGCCGTGAAGCTCTTGCCATGGGGCAGGCCGATCGCGGGCGTCTTCAGCCCGATGACGGGGGTGCCGTTGCGCAGGGCGTGGGCGATCTCGGAGACCGTTCCCCACCCGCCGTCGACGGCGATCATCACGTGCGGCGTCTTGGCGTTGATGGCGTTACGGGCATCGGCCATCCCGGTCTGGATGGCGATGTCGACGAACTCGTTGGGGTAGCCCGCGAGCGGCCGCACGCGGTCGCTGGGCAAAACGGCCAGGACAAGCCCCCCGGCACGGTATGCCCCCTCGGAGGCGGCCTTCATCACCCCGTCGCCTCCCCCCGTCAGGAGGACGTGCCCCCGCTCCGCGATTCCCCTGCCGATGCGCCGGGCGTCATCGAGGATCTCCGGCGGGGCATCGTGCCCTCCCATGACGCCGATGACGAAGGGCTTTCTGCTGACTTCGATTTTCGTCATACGATCACGGACCTCAATCACCCTCTACTCCACGGAGCAGGCAGAGTCAATTCCCGGCAAGGCGAGGCATGCGGCTCAGGATGCCCCTGCGTCTTGTTTCCCGGGGCTATCTCCCAGGAAGGCCTCCAGGCGCCCGATCCGGAACCCGAGGAGCAGGTCGATGAACCGCGGGTCGCGAAGGGGGTTTTCACGAAAGCCGAAGAGGTGTGTCGGGCATCGGCAGTCCGACGAGCCGAACCGGGGGATCGCCCAGTCGGCAAGCCCCCCGAGCGCCGCCGCGAGGTCGTGCTCAAGGTCCTCGCTTGCCCGGACGGGCAGCGCCGTGCAGGAATCGGATTCGCCGCGCAGGAAATCAACGTGCCAGTGATGCCGCTTGCGGAGACGCAGGTGCCGCTCCACCCGCTTCGAAAGGTTTGCGCGGGCCGAACCGGCGTAGACGTAATACCCCTTCGGGAAGGCGATGTGGCCGAGTGTGCCGACGTCGACCCGCCGGCTGCGCGCCATTTCGAGCACCAGGAGGTAGGCCCCCTCGTCCCTCGCCTCGCGCTCGATGAGTTCCCAGGGGATTCTGGCCTCCCTGACGGAGGGCCCGAGAGCGAGATCCGCCGTCCACGACAGGGTGACGGCCCTGACGAGGATGTCGTCACGCACCGCCAGGAGCGTCTGCGAGAAGGCCAAATCCGTGTGGTAGTCGGGCATGAAAGTGTCGACCTGCGGCGAGTGGACGAGAAAGACGACCCCGCCGGGGATCCCCCGCCGCGCGTGGAGGGCGAGCTGCTCGAGGTGCCTGCGGCCGCGCGCGGTGACGGCGTCGGGGAACATGGCGATGCGGCCCGCGAAGAGGGTGCAGGACTTGACCTCGAGGAAGAACTCCCTCCCGCCGCGGTCGAGAAGGAAGTCGTATCGGCTCGACCCCGCGGCGGCCTCGCGCCGGATGACCGAATCCTGTTCGAACCCCGGGAGTCTTCCCGCCTCCAGCAGGCGGGCCGCCACGTCGTTGGCGAGGTGCGTGTGGAGCAGCACGGGCATCCCTTCCCGCTCCGCGGCGAGGGCCGTGTACGGGGTTCTCGCGGGCGGGCCGGGCGCGTTTGCGGCAAGGTACAGGAGCCGCCCCGGAAGCAGAAGCTCCCAGAGACGCCCCGGGTTGGGCAGGTAGGCCTCGACGGTCCTGCCGCCGAGATCGCAGAGAACGAGAAACCGGTTCGGCCTCCCGATGAACCGGGCCTTCATAATCGGAAGCTGTGAAGCTGAGAAGTTGGGAAGTTGCGAAGCCGGCCGGCCTTTTTTCATTTTCTTATTTCAATCCCGATGCCTGGTGCCCGATGCCTGCGGCCTCAGGGCCGTTCTTTCACAAAAAACAGCAGTGCTGCCGAAACCGCCGTCAGCGCCAGCGACAGGATAAACGGCGCCTCCATTCCGAAGCGGTCCCACAGCAGGCCGGCGACCACGGAGGCCGGCAGGGCGCACAGGCCGGTCACCATCTGGAAGCCGCCCAGCGCGCTCGCCCTGTACTCCACCGGGCCCAGCTCGGAGACAAAGGCCTTCTGCACCGTGTCGATGCCGGCCTGATGCAGCCCGAAGAGGACAAAGGCCGCCACGACCATCCACGCGCTGTCGGCGTGGATCATGGTCAGGCAGACGAGCCCCCAGAGGGCGTAGGAAATCTGGAGGACGGCCTTGCGGCCGATGCGGTCGGAGAGCACGCCGAAGGGGTAAGAGCAGAAGGTCGCCACCAGCGTGAACAGCAGGTAGAAGACGGGCACCGTGGTGACCTGGAAGCCGAACCGGTTGGCGAAGATGAGCAGAAAGGAGTAGCTGAAGGCCCCGAGCGAAAAAACCGCGCTCAGGAGGACGAAGAGCTTGAAGTTCCCGTCGAGGTTGGCGAGGGTGATTCCCTTGAAGAGCTTTGCGTCTTCGAGGCGCTGCTCGCGGATGTTGACCACGATGAGGGCGACGGCAATGAAGGACGGCACGGCGGCGATGAGCAGGAGGTTCTGGTAGCCGAGAAACGGGAAGGCCACGATGCAGAAGACGATCCCGACAAGCGCGCCGGCATTGTCCAGGGTCCGGATGAGCCCGAAGTTTTCGCCCCGGTTGCTTCGCTTCGAGAGGTCCGCCACCATGGCATCCCGCGGGGCGCCCCGCATCTTGCCCGCCCGGTCGAGGATCCGGAAGGGGACGAGCCAGTGCCACGTGGCAGACAGGGCGTAGCCCAGCCGCGAGACCGCCCCGAAGAGATAGCCCAGCCAGATGAAGACCTTGCGCTTGCGCGTCCGGTCGGAGATGTAGCCCGATAGGGCCTGCGAGAGGGAGACGACGGCGTTGCCGATCCCGTCGATGAGGCCGAGGACGGCCATGTTGGCCCCCAGGGACGCGACAAAGAGGGGCCAGATGGGGTAGATCATGTCCGACCCCATGTCGTTGAAGAACGACGCGAACGCAAAGGTGCGGACGGTCTTCTTCGTCTCTCCGGGTGGCGGCTCCCGCCGGTTGTCCGATTCCATGATGGCGGCCAGCGCTACTTCTTCAGGTTCGCCTCGATCTTGTCGTGGACGTATTTCGCCCCGATGTTGCTTCCCGCCGTGCCGACCCGCACGGAGACGGTGGTGTCCGTCCGCGTGAGGTAGGTCACGGTGATCTTCACCTTCTCCTCGTAGAGGACGGCGTCGATCGTGCCCTTCTCGATCCTGCGGTCCGGCACGATATCCGTCGCCTTGAGATCCGCCAGGGCCTTGCGCGCGGCATCCCACACCTGGTCCATGGGGTACTTGTAGACCGACTCGAGGCTGCCGTCGTGATAGACGAACTTCCCCGATTCATACCCCATGACGGTGTCCCCGGCGACGACGGCGCAGCCGGTCAGGGCGGCAAGCGAGAGAAGGCCGGCCACAAGGGCGATTCGTTTCAGCATAGCGTACCTCCCGGTGATTCGTTTTCGGCTCCGGGCGCAGGGGATGCGGCGTCGGCCGCGGCCCGATGCCGGTTGAGTTGCCGTTGACCCCGGGCGATCCCGTCCGCGACGTCAGGAAAACCGGATGAGGAGCGCCTGCACGATCGTGAACAGAACGGCCCCCGCCGTGGCGATGGCCAGGACCGCCGCGGCGATGCGGTGCACCAGGGTCTCCCGTTTCCTCTCGTCGTAGCCGAGGGCGAAGCCCGCGGCGATCCCCGCCGCAATCCCCCCGCCGTGGGCCCAGTTGTTGATGCCGGGCAGCAGGAGGCCGAAGAGGACCAGGCCGATGATCCACCCCATGGCCTGCCGGTAGATGGCCGTTCCGAAATAGCCGCCCCGGGATTTCCCGTAGTAGAGAATGGCGCCGATCAGGCCGCACACGGAGGCCGAGGCGCCCAGCGTGAAGGGGATCCCGACGAGATAGGAGAGAAGGAAGCCGCAGATGCCGCTCAGGAGGTAGACGACGAGAAATCGTGCCGTGCCGTATTCCTGCGCCACGAACGGGCCCAGCTGGTGAAGGGCCAGCATGTTGAAGGCGATGTGCAGGATGCCCCCGTGGAGCCACGAGGCCGTGAGGATCGTCCACCAGCGGTGGTAGTAGTCGATGGGGAACGTCCCCGTGGCGCCGAGAAGCATCAGGCTCGTGCTCGAGGGCGACAGCAGCGTGAAGGGGTTGAGCGACATCCCCATCTCCGAGGGCTTGAGGACGAGGGCGAGGATGAAGACGGCCGCGTTGGCGTAGATGATGAACTGGATGATGCTCTCGCTGTCGCGCAGCGAGAACCGGGAGAGCCCCTGACGGATCGGCGACCCGGGGTTCACGAGCCCGCAGAAGGGGCACGAGGTCTCGTCGGAGCTGATCAGCCTCCGGCAGCCGGGGCAGAGCATCGATTTCTTGTCCAGTTGACCCATCGTTACGCCTCACGCTTCGGGGCACGGTAACACAGTCAGGGAAAGGCTGTCAAAGGAATTGCAGGTGATTCGGCCTTGTGCGGCGGCGTGGGCCCTAACGGGCGAGACGTTGTGAAGTTGAGAAGTTGTGAAGCGTGGAATGGCTGGCCGTCAAATCCATGCCTCCTGCTGCCCCAAACTTCCTAGCTTCACAGCTTCCAAGCTTCGCCCCCAGTTGCCTTCTCCGGGAATGATTTACTTGTCATGGCAATAGCTGTTATAGTGGCCGAACGAGAAGGGGGATCGCAATGGCCATGCGCAAGGGGGATGTCGTCACGCTGACGATCGAGACGGTCGCCTTCGGCGGCGAGGGGATCGGCCGCGTGGAGAACCTCGTCGTCTTCGTTCCCTTCACCGCCGAGGGCGACGTGGCCGAGGTGGAGATCCGGGAGGCGAAGAAGCGTTTCCTCCGCGGCCGGGTGAGGAAGCTGCTCACCCCTTCGCCCGACCGGGTGGAGCCTCCCTGTCCCTACTATCAGCGCTGCGGCGGCTGCCATTACCAGCATATCGGATACGAGAAACAGGTGGCGATGAAAGGCCGCCAGGTGGCCGAGGCCTTCGCGCGGATCGGGAAATTCCAGTCTGCGCCCGTCGAGCCGGCCCTCGCCTCGCCCCTCCCCTACGGCTACCGCGGCAAGGGAGAGTTCCACGTGGAGCGCTCGCGCGACGGCGCTTTCCGCATCGGGTTCATGGATGTCGGTGGCGGCCGCCTCGTCGATATCGAGCGCTGCGCCATCATGGAGGACTCCATCAACGAGCAGCTCGCCTACCTGCGCCGGCCGACCCATTCCCCCCCGCGCGTCGACCGCTACGTCGTGTGGTCGCTCACCGGCGCAGGCGCGGAAAAGCACGTCGTGCGGCTCGTCAAGGGGCGCGAGATCCTCGTTCCCCACGAGGGGTTTTTTCAGGCCAACACGGCCCTGACGGACGGCCTCGTCGATTGCGTGATCGAACTGGCCGCGCTCCGCCCCGGCGATGCGGTGCTCGACCTGTATTGCGGCTCCGGCCTCTTTTCCCTGTTTCTGGCGACGTCCTGCGCGAGGCTCACCGGCATCGAGATCGACGGCGAGGCCGTCGGGTGCGCGCGGCTCAACATGGCGAGGCACGGGATCGAAAACGCCGTTTTCCATCACGGCGACGTCCGGGACGTCCTGGAAAGGGAATTCGGCGGGGGCAAGGGTGCGGCCGATGCAATCGTCCTCGACCCCCCGAGGGCGGGCTGCGAGCGGGAGGTGATCGACCTCGTCGCCGGTCTTCGCCCCTCGAGGATCGTCTACGTCTCCTGCGACCCGACCACGCTCGCCCGCGATGCCCGGCTGCTCGTCGATGGGGGGTTCGATCTAATCGCCGTCCGGCCCGTGGACATGTTCCCGCAGACCCGGCACATCGAGTGCGTCGCCCTGCTCGTCAAGCGCTGAAAGTGGAGTATGCGGATTCGATGATGACAAAGGACCTGCTCGGTCCATTTTTCAATGAGACATCGCAAGCTTTACAAACCGCTGCACACTGCCTAAGATAAGGGCGGCTTGAAAAGGCCCTTTTCGAGAAAGACCCGAGTTTATGTACGCAACGCCCACCGATGCCGCAACGGTCATGCTCCTCAGGCCCCGCGCCAACGCGGCGGAAAAGGCCATCGAGGTCCTCATGGTCCTGCGCAACCGCCGAAGCCGGTTCGTGCCGGGCTACCACGTCTACCCGGGCGGCATCCTCGACGCCGAGGACTACGAGCCCGGCATCGAGCGCTTCTGCCGGGGGATCGACCGGGCGCGGGCCTCCGGGATCCTGCACGACATGTCCAGCCCCGAGAAGGCCCTGGGCGCCTGGGTCGCGGGGATCCGCGAGAGCTTCGAGGAGGTGGGGATGCTCATCGCCCTGCGCAGGGACGGCTCCCCCGTGACGATCGAGACGGAGGCGGAGCGCAGGCGCTTCTGCGGCTACCGCAAGGCGCTCAACAGGGGAGAGATGAAATTCCGCGAGATGCTCGAGAAGGAGGGTTTGATCCTGCCCCTCGAGCGCCTCCACTACTTCTCCCACTGGATCACGCCCGAGCCCCTGCCGCTTCGCTACGACGTGCGGTTCTTCCTCGCGGAGGCCCCCGCGGCGCAGGCCGTCAACCACGACGGAAAGGAGTTGACGCAGCATCGGTGGTTCACGCCCGCCGAGGCCCTCGAGGAGTACGAAAAGGGCAGGATCGGCCTGGTCCTGCCCCAGATCATGACACTCGTCGACGTCTCCCGGTTCAGGACCGTCGAGGAGGCCATCGCCGCAACGATCGACCGGCAGGTGCCCGCCAACCTGACGAAGATCCGGCGGATCGGCGGGGCTGACGTGGAGGTCATGCCCGACGGGACCGCCTATGAACGCCGCCCGCCCGTCTATTCTTGGCCCGAGAAGGAATAGGCCTGTCTCAATTCCCCGTCAGCCTGAAGGAGTCGAGGAACCGGTCCCTGTCCGCCGTCGAGCGGGTCTCCTTCGGCGTCACCGCCACCACCTGGTACTGCCGGTTGTTGACGATGTAGATGCGCATCTGCAGGGCAAGCCTCCCGTCGGAGGACAGCACCTGCAGCTCCCGCCCCGGGTGACTCCCCATCGAGATTCTGCGTTCGCCCAGCAGGGTGCCCCGGATATTGCCTACAGCGCCGTCCCGTGCCGCATCGAGCAGCATCTCCCTGTCGCTCGTCGCCGTGAGGGCCTCGGGGTAGTCTCCGTAGACCACCATGTAGACCGTGCCGCCGCCGTCGGCCTCCACCGTGAAGAAGTGTGCCTCCACGGGTCCGGCCGCAGTCTGAAAGGCCTGGCGCTTCTCGGCCGGCGTGCCCGGCATCGAGACCGAAAACCCGCCTTCCTTCGAAAGGACGTCCTTCCACACCGGGGTTGACTCGCACCCGGCGAGCGTCAACGCAAACGCAGCCAGCGACAAGGCAAGCGCCGCTGTGCATGACAACCGGCATGTCCCGTCAGAGTAACGCATTTCCTTCCGCCCTTTGCCTTGCGGCCCGTGCCGGTTGCTAAAACTTGACCTGCGGGGCCGTCCTCGCCGCCGCCGGCGCCTCGAAGAACGTTGCCGGGGAGAACCCGAAGAGGCCCGCGAGGAGGTTCGCCGGGAAGCTGCGGATCTTGATATTGTAGGCCTGCACGGCCTCGTTGTACCGCCTCCGCTCCGTGGCGATCCGGTTCTCCGTGCCGGCGAGCTCGTCCTGCAGCTTGAGGAAGTTCTGGTTCGACTTGAGCTCGGGGTAGTTCTCCACGACGACAAGCAGCCGGCTCAGCGCCGAGGAGAGCTCGTTGTTGGCCTGGATCTTGTCGGGGATCGTCCCGGCCCCGCCCACCTTCGCTCGTGCGTTCGTTACCTCGATGAAGACTTCCCTCTCCTGCTTGGCGTATCCCTTGACAGTTTCCACGAGGTTCGGGATCAGGTCGTAGCGGCGCTGGAGCTGGTTCTCCACCTGCGCCCACGACGACTTGACCTTCTCGTCGAGGGTGACGAATTCGTTGTAGGTCCCCTTGACGAAGCCGTACAGGGAGAAGGCGATGACGGCCGCCACGGCCAGCGCAATCCAGAGTCCTTTCTTTGCCATAGGTCCTCCAATCTGGTCTGTCCTGTCGTTCTATCCGGATGATTCCGATCTTTCCACCTGATTTTCCCTGCCCCGGACCCGCCCCCGTCGAGGGAGACATGGCGTCGCGGGGAGGATTGTCTCTCAAGGCCCAGGTGCGTCGACGGCCCCGATCAGCTTCTCGATCTGTTCCGTGTAGGACCGGAAGATGCCCCTGAGCTCCGGCAGGGTCAACCCCTTTTCGCCCTCGCGGAGGTCGATGCAGCGCAGGAAGGGCGCTGTCTCGATCCCGAACGATTCGGCCACCGCCGCCACGATCTCCCGCCTTCCCCGGGGCGCCTCCCGGCCCTTCAGGGCGAGGAGGGCGACGAAAACGGACAGGAAGGCCGTGATCGATGCCGCCAGCAGTGCCCGGAGCTCCTGCGCCTTGTCCGCCGTCTCCAGGAAGCGGGTGCGCAGCAGCATCACTTTCCCCTTCAGCTCCCGCTCGCACTGGAGGCGCAGCGCCTTTTCATCGAAGGCGAGCTGTGCGAGCACGTCCTCGCCGAAGGCGACCTCGTAGTGCCGCTTCATGTTCAGGAACTCCACCGGGTAGGCATCGAGGGAGGAACCGATGAAATCCTTTGTCATGATCACCGGTGTTGCGACCGCCTTCTTCCTCCATTTCGGGATGAGGGGCAGAAGCTTCTCCAGGCCGTCCGGCGCGTCCTTCGCGAGGACGACGAGGAAATTGATGTCCGATTTCCCGGCGATGTAGTCCCCCCGTGCGCCGCTCCCGTAGAGGATGACGGAAAGCAGCCCGTTTCCGTAGATGCCCTTGAGATCCCCGACGATCTCCGGGAATACCTCCTGCGGTGTCTTCGGTGCCTTGGTCATAAACCCCTTCCTGAATGATCCCCGGTCTTTTTCTTACCCTCACACCTTCTTACCTTCTCAACCTCTGTCTTTCTAGAAGTCTCCCCCTGCCCCGCCTCCGCCGCTCATCCCGCCCCCGAACCCGCCGAACCCCCCGCCGAACCCCCCGAAGCCGCCGGAGGAGCCTCCCCCCCAGCTGCCTCCGTAGCGGCCCCCCCCATAGCGCCGGCCGCCGCCGGACCAGTTGAAGAGGAGCATGGCGAGGATGTACCGTCCCGTCTCCGTGAAGAGCAGCAGGAGGACCACGATGAAAAACAGAATCATGGTGAAGGGGCTCACCGGCGTCCCCCCCGTCGGCCTGGCGGGCTGCATCGGGGGCCTGCCCGTGAGCGTCACGCCGGCCTGGCGGGCGATCACGTCCGAAACGGCCGCCATGGCGTTGGACAGCCCCTTGCCGTAATCGCCCCGCGACAGGTGCGGGATGACGTGCAGGCGCAGGATCTCGCCCGCGACCCCGTCCGGCAGGATGCCCTCGACGCCGTAGCCCGTCTCGATCCGCACCCGCCGCTCCTTGAGGGCGAGCAGGATGAGCACGCCCTTGTCCTCGCCCTTTTTCCCGATGCCCCAGGACTCGTAGAGGCGGGTCGCGTACTCGTCGGGCGACATGTCACCCACGCTGCTCACCGTGGCCACGACGACGGCCGTCCCGGTCTTCTGCAGAACCTCCCGGGCGAGGTTCTCCATGGATTCGCGCTCTGCCGCGGGGATCACGTTGGCGAAGTCGTTCACGGCGCCGATGGGGCGGGGAAAGACCGGTTCCGCGGCGGCGGACGGTCCCGCAGAGAGGGCGGACACCAGTACCAGCAGAAGAGCGGTGAGGAAGCGTTTCGTCATGTGCGCCGGCGGAGCTTTCGGGGCCTCGTGTCAGAGGATTGTTGCATGGGGTCGGGTTGCTGACGCCCGAGCGTCATCTATCCTACGCACGCGTCGCGGTGAAGTCAAACTTTTCCTCGGGATTCCGGGCGGATAGAATGGCCCCGTCCGGTGTCGTCCCGGCGGCTTTTCTTGGCAGAGTATTTGCACGCTTGCGGGTACCCCAGCCGCACCGTTTCCGATGTCACAGCCTCGACCAAAACCGGTCTATCCGGGAGAGCAGATGGCCGTCCCCAGCAGGAAAACGAAACAGCAGCTCATCGAAGAGATCGAGGCCCTCCGGAAACAGCTGGACTCCCGCGAACCGCCTCCCCGGATCGAACCGGTCGAATCCCGCCAGCTCTACGAAATCCTGGCGCAGAGCTCCCATGCCGGCATCTACGTCATCCTCGACGGGCGCTTCGACTTTCTCAACGAAAAGGCCGCACTGCTTGCGGGGTACAGCGCCGACGAGATGATCGGCATGCGAAGCATCGACATCGTCCACCCCGAGGACCGGGAGGCGATCCTCGAGCAGGCCGTCGCGATGCTCAAGGGCTACCGGTCGGCCCCCTACGAGTACCGCATCATCACGAAGGACGGGCAGATCCGCTGGATCATGGAGACCGTCACGCCCATCGAGTACAGGGGGAGGCGGGCCGTCCTGGGCAACTCCATGGACATCACGGCCCAGAAGGAGCGCAGCCGGAGGCTCCAGGAGCTCGAGGCCCTGGAGGCCTCGATCCTCGACGCCATCCCGCACGCGGTGCTGGGTCTTGCAAAGCGCCACATCATCTTTGCCAACGACGCCGTCGACGCCGTCTTCGGGTGGCGCCCCGAGGAGCTCATCGGCAAGACGACCCGCATCCTCTACCGCAGCGACGAGGAGTACAACGACATCGGCAAGTTCCTCTACTCCACGCTGCGCCGGCAGCGCACCTGCAGCGCCGAGATCCCCTGCCGCCGCATGGACGGCCGCGAGATCGTCGTGCGGCTCCACGCCTCCCGGATCGGCGAGACCCTCCGCGAGGGGCGGATCATCGCCGTCTACGAGGACATCACCCAGCGGCGGCGCAGCGAGAAGGCCCTGCGGGAGTCCGAGCGGTTCAACAAGGAAATCATCTCCAGCGCCAACGAGGGGATCATCGTCTACGACCGGGAGTTCCGCTTCATCGTCTGGAACCGCTTCATGGAGGAGCTGACGGGGCTCCGCGCCGATGAGGTCCTGGGTGTGAGCGCCTTCGACGTGTTCCCCCACCTGAGGGAGCAGGGCGTGGACCTGCTGCTGGACCGGGCCCTCGAGGGGGCCACGATCACGGCGCCGGACCTCACCTACTACGTGCCCCAGAGCGGCAAGACGGGCTGGATTGCGGGCACCTACGCCCCGTACCGCAACTCCCGCGGCGAGATCGTCGGGGTCATCGCCATGGTCCACGACATCACGGAGCGCAAGCTCGCCGAGGAGGCCCTGCGCAAGAGCGAGGAGAACTTCCGCGCCATCTTCGAGACGGCACCGGACTGCATCTTCATCAAGGACCGCGCCCTGAAGTACGTGCTGGTCAACCCGAGCATGGAGGCGCTCTTCGGGAAGCCCGCCTCCGAGATCGTGGGGCTCTCCGACGGGGAGCTGTTCGGCGAAGAGACCGAGCAGCGGACCCGCGAGATGGACTACCGCGTGCTCGACGGCGAGATGGTGGAGGTCGAGTACAGCGACACGATCAACGGCGTGCCCGTGACGCTGCACGTCGTGAAGGTCCCCATGTTCGACGACGCCGGCGTGATCAGCGGCATCTGCGGCATCGCCCGCGACATCACGCAGACCCGCCAGCTCGAGGCGCAGCTGCTGCAGGCGCAGAAGATGGAGGCCATCGGCACGCTGGCCGGCGGGATCGCGCACGATTTCAACAACCTCCTGATGGGCATCCAGGGTCACGTGTCGCTCATGCTCATGGACGTCACCCCCGATCACCCCCACGCCGTCCACCTCACGGGCATCGAGGACATGATCCGCAGCGGCGCGACGCTGACGCGGCAGCTCCTGGGGTTTGCCCGCGGCGGCAAGTACGAGGTCAAGCCCACGGATCTCAACGACCTGCTCCGCAAGTCCTCGGAGATGTTCGGCCGGACCAAGAAGGAGATCAAGATCACCCGCCGCGAGCAGGAGGGTCTCTGGGTCGTCGATGCGGACCGGGGGCAGATCGAGCAGGTGCTCCTCAACATGTACGTCAACGCTTGGCAGGCCATGCCCGGCGGAGGCGAGCTGACCCTCGCGACGCAGAACATGATTCTCGACGAGCAGTATGTGAAGCCACACAAGGCCAAGCCCGGCCGCTACGTGAAGGTCTCCATCACCGACACCGGGATCGGCATGGACGAGGCGACCCGTCAGCGCGTCTTCGAGCCCTTCTTCACGACGAAGGGCAGGGGCCGCGGGACGGGCCTCGGCCTCGCGTCGGCCTACGGGATCATCCGCAACCACGGCGGCTTCATCACCCTGTACAGCGAGCGGGGGCACGGCACGACATTCAACCTCTACCTGCCCGTCTCCTCGAGCGGGGCCGTCGCGGATGCTTCGCTCGACCGCCAGGTCATCAGGGGGACCGAGACGATCCTCATCGTCGACGACGAGGACATCGTCCTCGATGTGGGTATCGAGGTGCTCAAGACGCTGGGTTACCGGGTGCTGGCGGCCCGCGGCGGGCCCGAGGCGATCGAGATCTACCGGCAGAAGGCCGGCGAGATCGACATGGTGATCCTCGACATGATCATGCCCGAGATGGGCGGCGGGAGGGTGTTCGACGCGATGAAGGCCATCAACCCCTCGGTGAAGGTCCTCCTGGCGAGCGGCTACAGTCTCAACGGGCAGGCCGCACAGATCCTCTCGCGCGGCTGCGGCGGCTTCATCCAGAAGCCCTTCAGCATCATCGACCTCTCCAAGAAGATCCGCGAGATCCTCGACAAACCGGAAGAGACGCGCGCCGTGGCGTGATTCCCTCTGCGTTCCCCTCTCCCCCGGCGGGAGAGGGCGGGGGCAAGGGGGCCGAGCCGGTGATCAATCGCCCCGGGCGGCCGGCGGCCTGAGGTGCGAGAACTCGTACTCCTTTTCCTGGACCTGGAAAACGATCTTCTCTTCCTCGTTTTGCAGCAGCTTTCCCTCGATCACCCGCTTGCAGCCGAAGTCGTAAAACGTGACCTGGTGGGTCGGCATGTCCTTCTCGGCGAGGTCCTTGAAGGAGGCCCTCTGCTCCTCCGGTGTCAACTCCCGGACGGTGAGTTTCTGGGCCCGTTCCCTCGTCTCCCAGTCCTTCGTGCGGATGATGACCTTGTAGTTGGCGTGGAAATGAATGGGCATCTTGATGTCTGTCATCGGTGTCCCTCCTCGCGTTCGATGCACTCCATGCGACCCTTTCCGACCGCTCGGCCTTGCGTCCCCGGCCTGCGCCGATGAACGGCAAAGGCAACAGGCGTCAGGAAAGAAAAGGAGCATTTCTGGATCGATCGCCGCTGAATGCTGCGGCGAGCCTTGTCACAGCCGCGTCTGGAAATCTGCGTCCGTGCCGTTATTTTGATTGTTTCGTGCCCCCTGCTGTGCTACATTCGGCCTGCCCGAAAAGCCAAGGGGGATCAAAAACCATGGACCTCGGCGATTTTGTCCGCGTCACCCATCCCGGGCACCCGATGAAGGGAGCCCGGGGGAAGATCGTCGGCAGGCGCGGCGAATACAGGGCCGATGACCCCTGGTTCCTCGTCTACCTGCCCAGCCGGATGCGCAGCTACCTGATCCCCGGGTCGGCCCTCGCGGTGGAAAAGGTCGGCCCTGAAGCGGAGAGGGATCTCCTGTACCAGTGATCGAACGATAACGGTTGGCCCGGAAGCCCGGGCGAGAACGAGGGGGGGCGGTTCTCGGAATCGCCTCCCTTTCGCATTCAGCGCCTTCGCAGCTCCACCCCCCGTGCCGTCACAATTCCCGTCACCAGTTCGGGCGGCGTGAGGTCGAAGGCCGGGTAGTAGCCCTTCACGGCTGGGCCGCTGATCGGCGAGCCCCGGAACTCGAGGACCTCACGCGGGTCCCTCTCCTCGATGGGGATGTCCGCGCCGCGCGGCGTCTTCGCGTCCGGTCCCCCGTAGGCGAGGATGTAGAAGGGGATCCGGAAGTGATCGGCACAGATCGCCAGCTGCAGCGTCCCCACCTTGTTGGCCACGACCCCGTCCATGGCCACCCGGTCGGCCGCCGCGAAGACCTTGCTCACCATCCCCCTGGACATGCAGTAGGCGGCCATGTTGTCGGTGATGAGCGTCGTGTCGATGCCCAGCTCGCTCACCGACCAGGCCGTGAGGCGCGCCCCCTGCAGGTAGGGCCTCGTCTCCGTGCAGAGCACCCGCACGTCCTTGCCCTTCTCGCGGGCGAAGCACAGCATGTACAGCAGGGCCGGGCCCGGGAAGCAGTGCGTCAGGATGCGGTCGCCCGGGGCCAGGAGCGTCTCGGCTTGGCGCCCCGTGTCCTCGGAAATCCGGCGCTGCGCCTCCAGGGACCTCTTCAGGGACGCGAGGATGACCTCGGAGGCCGGCGCCGCCGGCCCGGCCTCGCCAACGCGGCGCATGAGCTTGTTCACGAGGGCCGCCAGGTGGTAGCCCGTGGGCCGGGTGGCGATGAGGCGCTCGGCCGCTTTTTGCAGCATCGCGTCCCTGCGGGACGGGTCGCCCCGCTCGGCCGCCCGCGCCGCGAGGAAAAGGCCGTAACCCGCCGTGATGGCGATGTCCCCCGCCCCCTGGACGGCCATCTCCTCGATGGCCCGCGCCACGGCCTCGTGGTCGGGGCATCGCAGGCGGACGATCTCCTGCGGGAGCCTCCGCCGGTCGATGACGACGAGCGCATTGCCCTCAAGGAAGACGTTTTCCTCCAGGTCCATGAGCAGCGGCTTTTTCATGAGCGGTCCCGGCGCGGTGTCCTGAGGCCTACTTCTTCTCGGGGATGCTGAACCGCCAGGCGCAGAACCACTCCTCGGGGTGCTTGTCGGGCGGGCAGCCGATGCACTCCGTCTTGATGCGGCTGTCGATCGTCTCGGCAAAGGTGGTGTACTCCACGAGACCCGCCGACTTGCAGGGGTAATCGTCGAGCTTCTTTCGCTTCCTCGCGGACTGGACGCGGCAGTCGTTCATCTGGAAGATGATGGCGTTGGGGCCGTCGTCGAGGATGGACTGGACGTTGATCCGGGCGTACATCCGGAACTGCAGAGCCACCTTCAGGCCCTCGATGCCCGGCTGCTCGGGCATGCCGAGGAACTGCTTGATGGACCATGCCTCGAAGGGGGAGAAGCGCGTCCAGGTGGAGTCGTTGCAGCGCTTGGCGTCGAACATGTCGCGGGCCGCCTCGACGCAGGTGAACCAGACGCCGTCGTTGGCCAGCCAGTTGATCCCCACGTTGTTCAGGAGGTTGATCAGCTGGTCCTTCGGCATGTCGGCAAGCACCTTCGGCACACCGTCCTTCATCGCAAAGCCCAGCGTCTTGGACAGGCGGTCCATTTGAATATTGTAGCTGTTCTTGCGGGCCTCCTTCAAGATGTCCAGGGACTTCGCCAGACCCAGCTGGTGCTCTGTTTCCATGAACCACATGGTGTAGTGGACGATCACACGGTGGAAGGCGTCGACGACGAAGCGGGCCAGGTCCTCCTGGCTGAGATCCTCGGGCCTCTTGACGTTCTGCAGATACGACATGATTTTCCCTCCTTGTCAAAGATTCGATGATGGCCAGCCCGCCGTCGGAGACCCCTTCCGTGGCGGGGAACAGGAAAGGCAGGTGCCCTTTTCAGACCCCACCTGTCCATACATGAACGCCAGGGAAAAATCAACCGCGCGAAACGTCCCGCGACGCGTCTCTCCCCCGGCTGCCTCGGCGAGCCGCGCCCGGCAGGCCGCGGGCAGCCGGGCCGCCGCCCCCCGGGAAAAATATTCTTGATATTGTCAGAAAATTGGTCTTAGGATGAGCCACAAAAAAACGGGAGGGACGGGACCATGACGAAAGAGGAGAAAATCGAGGCAATCCGTCAACGGGCACGAAAGAACTTTTCCCTCGGATACAACTGCACGGAGTGCGTCACCGAAGCGGTCCTGGCGCTGGTGGACACGGGGCTTCCGCCGGAGGTCAAGAAGGTCGCCACCGGGTTCGGGGGAGGCGTGGGCCTCTACGGGGACACCTGCGGGGCCATCACGGGCGCCGTCATCGCCGTGGGCTGCGTCCACGGCCGCTCGACGCTCCCCGAGGACCCCGACCCGAAGCAGGCGGCAAAGAAGTCGGCCCAGCAGCTCTACGGCAAGCCTGGCCTGTACCGCCTCTTCAACCAGATCCCGAACAAGTTCTTCGAAAAGTACGGCTGCACGGCCTGCCGCGACCTCACGACGAAGTGGCAGAACAACTGGCTCTGCAAGGAACACGCACTGTACTGCAGGGAGATCATCACCGACGCGGCGGGCATCGCCGCGGAACTCATCATGACGGACCGTGACGAGGCGGCATCGAGGCCTTTCGGAAAGAACGTCGAGCACCTCGAGGAGACGCCGGAGGCCTGTGATCTCTCGGGAAAAGGGACCTGAGGCTCCGCCGCATCGTGAGCAGGTCGCTCACAAAAGAATCGGAAAATCGGCAAAAGGCCCCGGCTCGAGCATGCGGGGCCTTTTGCGTCCCTGCCCCCATCGCCCCTTCGCACCCTGAAAAAATAGTTGACAATGGAAGAAGGAGGGAGTAGATTGCAAATGAAAATGGTTTTCAATATCAATTTAGGCGTTCGTGATGGAGAATCTTAAGAGGGGGCACCAATGGTGCCACGGAAAAGTCAGGGGTTGCGGGTTCAGAATGACCCTGGGGCGTGAAGCCGTACTTGATGTTTTGTCCCGCACGGACGCGCATTTGAGCGCGGAGGACATATACCTTCAGGTTCACAAGATTTACCCGTCCATCGGCCTGACATCCGTGTACCGGACCCTGGACATGCTCGTCAACATCGGTCTCGTCTACAAGTTCGATTTCGGCGACGGCAGGGCCCGGTTTGAACTGGCCGAGGGGCCGAAAGGCAAGGACCACCACCACCATCTCGTCTGCACGGGGTGCGGCAACGTGATCAATTACCGGGACTTCATCGACGAAGAGATCGCTCTTTTGAAGAAAACGGAGGAGGGCCTGTCGAAGAAATACGACTTCGCGATCACCAATCACCTCATCCAGTTCTACGGCCTGTGCTCGGCATGCAGGAAGGGGTAGATTTTATTTTTGCCGATAAATGAAAATGGTTTTCATTTGTGATAAATCACGCCAAGGAGCCAAGGGCGATGCCGAATTATGATGGGACGGGTCCGAGGGGTCTCGGTCGCCGGATGGGGAGAGGCAGAGGCAAGTGCCGACGGGACAGCGGCGGCAAGGGGACCGTCACGCCGGTGAGAGCGGGCGGCAGGTTCTCGGACATTCTGTGGCTGGTCCGGGAGGCCATCGCAATCTGGGGGGCCGTCAAGGCACTGCGCGGCGTCAAGTCAGGCCCAAGCCTGTCCGTTTCGGATTGCGGCCTGCCCGAGCAGGAGAACAAGCGACGGCTTCAAACACCGGCTGGCCCGCAAAAAAACGGGAAGTGCTGGAGACGGATGCCCGTCCCCGTCTCATTGAATACAGGGAAACATCTGCCCCCGGCGTGAAGAGAACGTGACGGTTCATCCCGAGGGGCAAAGAATAAAAAAGAAAAAAACAATCAGGAGGTTTGTACAATGCCAGGATTTGACGGAACAGGTCCGAGGGGCATGGGCCCCATGACGGGCGGCGGCAGGGGGTTCTGCGCAGCTCCCGGTTATGCGACCGGTTACGGCAGGCCGTTCTTCGGCGGCCGGGGCTTCTTCGGCCGCGGCGGCGGAAGGGGCTGGAGGAACCAGTATTACGCCACGGGGCTTCCCCGGTGGCAGCGCTGGGCTGTCTGGGGCGCCCCGGTATCGGCGGAGGACGAAAAACAGGCGCTGAAAAGCGAAGCCGATTTTCTGCGGTCGAGGCTGAAGGCCCTTGAGGACCGCCTCGCCGCCCTGCAAGGCGAAAGAGAGTAGCGGCAGATTGAATCTGCCTCCCTGAGGGGAGAGCCCCTTCGCGAAGGGGCCTCCCCGTCCAGTTTGAAAGGAGTGTCTCGAGAAATGAAGATCGCCATCTCAACAGACGGCAATTTCGTTGCCGCCCACTTCGGCCGCTGCCCGGCCTATACGCTGATCGACGTCGAAGACGGCAAGGTCAAGGCCAGGGCCACGATCCCCAACCCGGGCCACCAGCCCGGCTTCATCCCGCGCTTTCTTCACGAAAAGGGCGTCAACGTGGTACTCACCGGGGGGATGGGGCCCCGGGCGCAGGATATCTTTCAGGAACTCGGCATCAAGACCCTGCAGGGGGTGAGCGGTCCTGTCGACAACGTGATCGAGCAGTTCCTCTCCGGAACTCTTGAGGGCGGTCCCAGCTCCTGCGACCATCCGCACGGGGATTCCCATCATGAACACGCAGCCGCCCCGGGGGACTTTGCACGGGCGGAAAAGACCGGGATTTCCGGGAACACGCGGGTCTGCGTGACGGCGGAAGGAAACACCCTGGATTCGAACGTCGACCCGCGCTTCGGCCGCTGCCGCTATTTCATCTTCGTGGACACGGCAACGATGGCCTTCGAGGCCGTCGACAACGCCGCGGGCGGGGCGGCTGGCGGCGCCGGCATCCAGGCGGGCCAACTCGTCGCGTCTCACGGCGCGAAGGCCGTTCTGACGGGTAACGTGGGACCCAACGCCTTTCAGACACTCCAGGCCGCAGGCATCGACATCTACACGGGGGCGTCCGGGACGGTTCGCGAGGCCGTCGAAGGGTTCAAGAGAGGTACCTACAAGGCGACGGGCGTTCCGACGGCCGGAGCCAAGTCAGGAGCGAAATAGACGACACAGGAGGTTGGACATGCCGTTTGGAAAAGGAGCAGGACAGGGTGGCGGCCGCGGTGCAGGAGGCGGAGGCCGGGGAGGCGGACGAGGTGCCGAAGGCGGCCGCGGCCCGGGCGGAGGCGGGGGACGCATGGGAGGCACCCGCGCGGGCGCGGGCCCCGGCGGGAACTGCCTGTGCCCGAACTGCGGGACCAAGACGCCCCACACCCCCGGCGTTCCCTGCTACACGGTCAAGTGTCCCGAGTGCGGGTCGGCCATGGTGCGGGAGTAACCGGCATGGTGATCGCCGTAGCAAGCGGAAAGGGCGGGACGGGCAAGACGACCGTGGCGGTCAGCCTGGCCCGCGTGCTGGGGGACGTCCATCTCCTCGACTGCGACGTGGAGGAGCCGAACGCCCATCTTTTCCTGAAACCCGAGCTTACGGAGAAAATCCCGGCCCGGGTCATGGTGCCCGAGATCATCGAGGAGAAATGTACCTACTGCGGGAAATGCGCGGAGGTCTGCGCCTTCAACGCGATCGCCGTCATCCCCCCGAGGGCCGGTCTCAAGGGCGGTGTTCTCGTCTTTCCGAATCTGTGTCACAGTTGCGGTGCCTGTTACCTCCTCTGCCCGGAGGGTGCCATCCGTGAGGTTCCCCGGGAGATCGGCGTTGTCGAAGCAGGGTGGGCTGGGGCCATCCGCTTCGTCCACGGCCGCCTGCATGTCGGCGAAGCCATGTCTCCCCCGCTGATCCGGCAGGTCAAGAAGCATATCGATCGGACCCGGACGACCCTCATCGATGCGCCCCCGGGCACCTCATGCCCGGTAATCAATGCCCTGGACGGCAGCGATTACTGCCTGCTGGTTACGGAACCGACCCCGTTCGGCCTCAACGACCTCATCCTCGCCGTCGAGGTTCTCCGGGTCATGGGGATCCCGCACGGGCTCGTCATCAACCGGTGCGACATCGGCGACGACGGGGTGGAATCCTATGCCAAGGCCAACGGCATCCCGGTGCTGATGCGCATCCCCTTTGACAGGACGATCGCGGAGCTCTACTCCCGGGGGCTCAGCGTCGTCGAAACGGACGGGGAGTACGCGGAAAAATTCCGCGGCCTCTACGAGGCGATCAGGAATCATTATGAAGCAGATCGTGGTGATCAGCGGCAAAGGCGGCACGGGTAAGACGATCCTCACGGCGTCGCTCGCCTCGCTGGCGAAGAACAAGGTCATGGTCGACTGCGACGTCGACGCGGCAGACCTGCATCTCCTGCTCAACCCGCGCGTCGTCGAGACGCACGAGTTCCGGAGCGGCAAGACCGCGCGGATCGACCCGGACATCTGCATCGGATGCGGCAAGTGCGCCGAGGTGTGCCGATTCGATGCGATCCGCGGGGCCGACGACCGCTTCGCCGTTGATCCCCTCGCCTGCGAGGGCTGCGGGCTCTGCGCCCGCATCTGCCCCGTCGAGGCCGTCGAAATGGGGGAAAACCTTTGCGGCCATTGGTACCTGTCGGAGACGGCCTATGGGCCCTTCGTCCACGCGAAGCTGGGCATCGCCCAGGAGAATTCGGGGAAACTCGTCGCCCTGATCCGGGAGAAGGCGAAAGAGCTTGCCCAATCGAGCAACATGGACTATGTGATCATCGACGGCCCCCCGGGGATCGGCTGCCCCGTGCTGGCCTCGCTCACCGGGACGGACCTCGCCGTCATCGTCACGGAGCCGACCCTGTCGGGCATCCACGATGCGCGCCGGGTGCTCGAGCTGGCCCGGCATTTCCGCATCCCCGCCGGCCTCGTGATCAACAAGTGGGACATCAACCCGGAGCGCAGCCGCGAAATCGAGGCCCTATGCGCCGACGAGGGGGTGCGCCTCCTGGGGCGGATTCCCTTCTCGAAACGGGTGGCCGAATCCCTGATCCGTGCGGTCCCCTACGTCGAGACGGCCGAGGATGAAGTCGCCGCGGCGATCCGCAGCGCATGGGAAAAGATCGATTCCGAACCGGCGGGCAAGGACTGCCGGCCGTCATAGGAAATCCCAGAAAGGAGTCACACAGCATCAACCCATGAAACCGATCCAGATCCAAGAACCGAAGGACGAAGACAAGCAGCTCAAGGACCGGATGTCCCGGATCAAGCACAAGATCATCGTGATGAGCGGCAAGGGCGGCGTGGGGAAGACCTCGGTCGCCGTCAACCTCTCCTATACCCTGGCGAGGGCCGGCCGGGAGGTCGGGATTCTCGACATCGACCTCCACGGACCCAACATCGCCAAGATGCTGGGCGTCGAGGGACAGGGCCTCGTCGGGTCGGATAACGGGATCGAGCCCGTCCGGGTGCTCCCCAACCTGAAGGCGGCAAGCATCGCCTTCGCCCTGCCCAGTGCGGACAACCCGATCGTGTGGCGCGGCCCCATGAAGGCCAACGCCATACGGCAGTTTCTCGAGGAGGTGAATTGGGGCGAACTGGACTTCCTGATCGTCGACTCGCCGCCCGGCACGGGCGACGAGCCGCTGAGCGCCTGCCAGCTCATCCCGGATGTCAGCGGGGCCGTCATCGTCACGACGCCCCAGGACGTCTCGATCCTCGACGCGCGGAAAAGCGTGTTCTTCGCGCGCCAGCTCAAGATTCCTGTTCTCGGGATCATCGAGAACATGAGCGGCTTCGTCTGCCCGCACTGCGGGAAGGAAACGCTCCTGTTCAAGCAGGGGGGCGGCGAGAGGGCCGCGAAGGACCTCGGCGTGCCCTTCCTCGGGCGAATCCCCTTCGAACCGGAGCTGGTGGAGATGGCCGACCGGGGGCTCCCCTTCGTCCAATCACGGAAGGACTCGCCGTCGGCGGCCGCGTTCCAGGGGATCGTGCGGCACATCGTGACCTCCCTTTGAGGCGAGTCCCGAAAGGAGGGCCAAACGATGCCGATTTACGAGTATCAATGCGGAAACTGCGGCGGGCTGTCGGAATTCCTCGTGGACAGCAGCGGGCGGGACGAGCCCGTCGCCTGCCGGATGTGCGGCAGCGGTGACATGAAGCGGGTCCTCTCGCCGAGCGTCATCGGCCGGAGCCGTGGTCCATCGGGCGGTCGCCCCTGCTGCGGGAGGGACGAGCGATGCGATCGGCCGCCCTGCGGCGGGGAAGGCCGGTGTGATCGGTGATCGGGGCGGGGACCGCCGATGCCGTTCTGCCTTGCAAAGGCCCGATTGATTCCGGGGGCCGGTTGTGCTTAAGGGGAAGGAAAAAGGGTGACCGGCAGGAAGGGAACCTGTCTCGATGGAACGCGACGCGGAAACGATACGGGCGCTGCTGGAGATGCTCTTCCAGCGCACCGGCAGGCGCTACACGGAAAAACTGATCCGGCTCGGGACGGACGCGACGAACAACCGCCGCATCGAAAAGCCCGACGGCTACGCGACGCTCGTGGGCGAGTGCGGCGACACGGTGGAGTTCTTTCTCCGGGTGAAGGACGGGCGGATCGAGGACGCCGCCTTCACCATAGACGGCTGCATCTCCGCCTTCGCGTCGATGGCCGCCGCCGCCGAGATGGCGCGGGGCAGGACCCTTCGGGGCTGCCTGAACATCAACCAGAGCGCCATCGCGGAGTATCTCGGCGGGATGCCCGAGGAGGACCGCCACTGCGCCCTGCTGGCGGCCCGGGCCCTCCAGAAGGCCCTGCGGGACTACGCCGTCGGGAAAACCCGGAAAGGCTGAACAGGAATGGAAGCAGCATCATGAAACGCGGATGACGTTACGTGATGCAACACGAGTGTGAAAGGGAGAGAGGTTATGTTCCACGAGGAAAGATGCGACTTTTGCGGAGACTGCCTGGCGCGTTGCAAGTACCTGGACTTCGACAAGGAGAGCGGTTCGGCGGCGATGCGGAAGCTCGTCGCGGGCGAGAAGTCCGACTGGATCTACGACTGCGTGACCTGCCTGGCCTGTGACGAGTACTGCCCGACGAAGGCCCGGCCCTTCGACCTCATCATGCAGCGGATGGAGGAGGCGGGGGATTTCACGGACCCGAAGCTGCGCGCCGACATGGCGGCGCGGTTCAAGTTCGAAGGGGAGCCGAAGCCCGTTCCGCCCGCCGAGCGCGTCATGTCGATCTGCGTCATGCAGGGCAACATGCCCTGGGCCATCCAGGGGCAGCTCTTCGAGACGATCCCCCTGCTCAAGGGGAAGCACTACTTCTGCAACGTGCTCTTCTCCCACATGGGCGACGAGTCGATCCTGCGCGAGCGCATCCAGGGGATGGTGGACAACCTGGCCAAGTCCGGGGCGAAGGAAATCGTCTTCCTGCACGACGACTGCTACGCGGCGCTCATGGGCATCGCCCCCGAGCTGGGGATCAAGGTCCCCTTCAAGCCGATCCACCTCTTCGAGCACCTCCGGGACGTCCTGAAGGAGAAGAAGGGGAGCCTGAAGAAACTCGGCATGAAGGTCGCCTACCAGCGGCCCTGCGCCTCGCGCTACACGCCGGAGAAGGACCCCATCGTAAACGAGATCTTCGACCTCATCGGGGTGACGCGCATGAAGCGGCGGTACGAGGGCGAGGACGCCCTGTGCTGCGGCGTGGAGGTGGCGGGCCCGGGCCTCAAGCTCTTCCCCCGCGGGAAGAATTTCGAGCCCTTCCGGGTGAAGAACGTCGAGGACGCGAAGGCCAGCGGCGCCGAGGCGATGGTGTACCTCTGCCCCATGTGCTTCACGATTCTCAACAAGAAGGTCCGCGAGGCGGGCATGAAGAATTACATGATCAGCGACCTCTGCCGGCTCGCCCTCGGCGAGGAGCTTCCGGCGGACAGGCCCCAGTGATCCCCGGAGACGGCCGGAGGTGAAAAGACCCTTGCGGGGCACGACCCGGCCGTTTACAATGCATCCTGTTGAGAAAGGAGGTGGACCCATTGGCTGAAGAGATCAAGGCAGGCTGTGCGAGGCCGACAGGGGGGCTCGTCGGCGAGGAGCCCCCAGGGGACAAACCAGCGGAAGCGGCGGAACCGAAGAAGGAGGTGAGGTCCATGATCATGATCGGCAGGAAGGCGCCCGATTTCATGGCGCCGGGGTATTTCCAGGGAAAGTTCATCAACGTGCATCTCTCGGACTACCTGGGCAGGTGGGTGCTTCTCTGCTTCTACCCGGGGGATTTCACCTTCGTCTGAGCGACCGAGATATCGGCGGTCGCCGATAGACACGCGGAATTCGAGAAGCTCGGGGTCCAGGTGCTCACCATGAGCATCGACAGCGTGTTCGTCCACAAGATGTGGGTGGATCACGAGATCTCCAAGATGGTCAAGACGGGGGTCGTTCCCTACCCGATGCTCTCCGACGTGGGGGGCAAGGTGGGCACGGCCTACGGCGTCTTCGACGACCTGGCCGGGGTGGAGACCCGGGGCCGCTTCATCATCGACCCTGACGGGGTGATCCAGGGCTACGAGGTCCTGACCCCGCCCGTGGGCCGCAACGTCTCAGAGACCCTTCGGCAGATTCAGGCCTTCCAGCATGTCCGCAACAGCGGCGGCACGGAGGCCACGCCCTCGGGCTGGCGTCCCGGCAAGCTCACCCTCAAGCCCGGCCCCGACCTGGTCGGCAACGTCTGGAAGGTCTGGAAGACCGAGATGGAACGGGATTGAAAACGGGAGTGATTCGGAGAGAAAGGACACGGGACGGGCTGGGGCAAGACCCTCAGCCCGTTTCATTTTTTTGACAGGAGTGCCGTCTTTACTTTCGAACGGTCTGCTGGTAACTTGAATTGCCTATCTTCGATGACGGGCCTTCCGGACAATGCTCACAAAGGACTGCGACCGAATCCTCGACAGCGTGGCCGTAGGCGTTTTCAGCGTCGACACGGACCTGACCATCCGCTTCTTCAATGCGCAGGCCGAGGCGATCACCGGGTTCACCAAGCAGGAAGCCCTCGGCCGCAAATGCTACGAGATTTTCCGGACCGAGCGGTGTCTCGAGAGATGCTCCCTCCGCAGGGCGATTGAAACCAAGCGCCAGATCGTCAAGGTCCGCAACGTCATCCTGAACCGGGAAAACCGGGAAGTCCCCGTGGACATCACCGTGTCCGTCCTCCTCGACGGCGACGGCAACGTCATCGGCGGTGTCGAATCCTTCCTCGACGACTCGGTCAGGGTGTCCCTCGAAAAGGAAATCCGCGGTTCCTGGCACTTCGAGGACATCGTGGGGCGAGACGACCGGACTCGCAAGGTTTTCGATGTCCTGGGCACCGTGGCCCCCACGGATTCGCACGTCCTGCTCCAGGGAGAGACGGGCACGGGGAAAGACCTGATCGCCCGCGCCATCCACAACGCAAGCCCGCGCCGGAAGGGTCCCTTCATCAAGGTCAACTGTGCCGCCCTGCCGCCCCAGCTTCTCGAGTCGGAGCTTTTCGGCTACCGAAAGGGCGCGTTCACCGATGCCAGGACCAACAAGCCGGGGCGCTTCCAGCTGGCACAGGGAGGGACGATCTTCCTGGATGAAGTCGGGGAGATGCCGCGGGAGCTGCAGGCCAAGCTTCTGCAGGTCCTCGACGAGAAGGAGTTCTTCCCGCTGGGTTCCACGCACCCGGTGAGCGTCGACGTGAGGGTCATCGCCTCGACCAACAGGCGTCTCCGGAAAATGACCGCCGACCGGGACTTCCGTGCGGATCTCTATTATCGGTTGAGCGTCGTCGAAATCGAGATTCCCCCTCTGAGGGAGAGGCCCGCCGACATCCCCCTGCTCATCGGCCATTTTCTGGACAAGCACGCCCGCCTGAGCGGAAAGCCCAGGCTCGAGGTCACGCCGGAGTTCATGAGGACCCTTCTGAACTACGGTTACCCGGGGAACGTGCGGGAACTCAAGAATATCATCGAGCACGCCGTCATTCTCGCCGGGGCACAGAAGCTCGACGTGCAGTATCTGCCGGCCTATCTTTTGAGTCCCGCCGGACGCGAAGGGGGCGCAGATGAGCGGGGCGCCGCTGCGGGCGATGACGGCGAGCGAAATTCCCTAAAAGCGCTGCTTCAGACCCACGGCTGGAACCGGACAGCGGCGGCCCGGGCACTCCGGATCAACCGGACAACCCTCTGGCGCCGCATGAAAAAGCACGGGCTTCTCCCAGGCGACCCCACCTGACGTTGCATATTGCGCAACGATGTTGCAATTCCAAGCAACAATGTTACATCCTTATTTTTGTTAAGATATCTTCTTCTTTCCCGTCTGTTTGCCTAAATGAACGCAACGTTCATGCAACGGGTCGGCAGTTCCGACAGGCCCCGCTGGCTCTTATCTTTTTGTAATCATTAAAGAATTTTCCGATCTGGTGCTGGCATAATTCCTGCCGTTGCTCATCGCATGAAAAAAATCGCCGTCTGCCAGCTTGCCGGGCGCATCGCTCCGCTCTACGACACCACGCCCGAATTCGTCGTTTTTTCCATAGATGACCAGCGCCGTGTTCTCGAGCGGTGGACCATCAATGTCGGCTCCATGACGTCCGCGGAACAGACGGCCATGCTCGGCCAGCTCGGTGTGGAGCTGGTTATCTGCGGCGGGGCGAAACAGGAGTGTCAGTGCCACCTTCGGGAGCACAACATCCGCTTCATCGATAACGTCATCGGTAATGTCGATGATGCCGTCGCCCGCTATCTCGAGGGGACCCTGCGCAGCGGCGAAGTCATCAATTGATCCTTCCGCGCAGGTTGAAGAGGCGAATGAAGCGATTGCGATGAACCGTCTTCGAAGGAGGGCGGATCCATGTCTTTTGATCGCAACAGGCGGGAATTTCTGGCCAGGGACCTTCTCGGGGGCCTCGTGAAGCTCATCGAGGGATCGGGGACTTGCGGGGAGGAGGAGCGGCCGCGGGACTATTTTGCCACCTTCGAATCCTGCCAGCCGCTGCTGGCCGACGCCGGGGAATTCCTTTACGAGGAGGCCGCACGACTCGGGATCGATACCGCCGGGCGGAGCCGCGAAGACATCGCCCGGGAGATCTTCTCCCGTCAGAACGCGTGAAGGAGGTGAAACCAAACCTGGGAGATAGAGGGCTTTCATGATCGACATGGAGACTGGGAAAGGAGGTTCTTCGATGGAAGAGAAGACAGTAAGGCTTTACGGTGAGGGGTACCTGGAGGAGCGAAAGCTGATCCCGCGCTGGCGGCAGCCGATCCCGGCGATCGTTGCGCTGCTCCTCACGCTGGCGGTGTTTTACGCCACGTGGTGGATCTTCCAGGACCCGCGGGGCTGGCTGCGGATGTACACGCCGTACGTGGGCTACATGTACACCCGCTGGTGGCTGATCATGCTGATCTGGATGGTCTACATCTTCAACTACTGGCCCTTCAAGCGCGCCTGGCTGGAAAAGACACACCCCGTCGTCAAGGGAAGCATCCTGACGTTCATCTCCGTCTTCATCCTCTACGTGCTCATCAAGGGCTTCTTCGAGGGGCTCCTGGGCAATTTCGGGATCGCCTACTTCAACCCCGGCAGGCTCATGCAGCTGCCCCGGATGACGGAGTTCTTCGCCCTCGAGTACGCATCGCTTGCCTGCCTGATGTTCGCCGCGATCGCCTCCTGGCTGAGCCCGGCCTGGGTGGTGGCCTGCGAGGAGGTGCCCTGGCAGAACATGAAGCAGCCCGGCAAGGGCATCAGCATCCTGGTGATGACCTTCTTCCTGAGCACGCTGATTTTCTTCATGACCATGCACTCCCACATGGGGATCCTGTATTACCCGTGGCAGTACTTCACTGCCATTGCGCCGCCCTACTGGGAGCAGTTCGCGAACACGGTTTCCGGCAATTTCCACGTGGCCTGGATCATGTGCTGCACGGTGATGGTCTGGATCGTGGAGACCATCTGGGAACGTTTCCCCTTCAAGCTGATCAAGACGGACTGGCTGCGGCGGGTGACGGCGTTCTTCGGGATCATCGCCCTGGCCTGGGCCATGTTCTTCTTCCTCTACTTCGCCCAGGAGCTCACCTGGGGGCCTGCCATCCGCGGCACGCGGCTCATCAATGCACCCGACTGGCGCTGGCTGCACGTCGGGGAGATGGCGGTCTTCTTCCTGCTGCCGGCCATCTTCATCACGTTTTACTGCAACAACTGGCCGCGCCGCTTCAGCCTGCCCGTCAACGTGCTGGTCCGCACGGTCATCACGATTGTCGCCGCCAGCCTGATCTACATCCTGTACTACATGTTCTCGCATGACTTCCTGGGCACCCAGAAGGGGTTCATGCACGAGCAGCAGTTCCCGATGATCCCCACCATCTGGCTGATCAACATCTGGCTGGTTCACCACTGGTTCATGGACAACTGGCCCGCCTGGAAGATGGTGCCGAAGACGGCGGAGGAAATCGCCGAGGAGCATGCCGCCGAAAAGGCGAAGGTGGCCGAAGTCCGGTGGAATCCCTCTTTGGGCTGGGGGCTGGGCGTCGGGGCCCTTTGCGGGGTTGCCGTGTACTTCATCACACTGGGTATCCTGCCCTGGTTGTACAAGAACATCACCGTGATCCGGTAGACTTTGACAAGGAGGCGTTATGTCTGAAGATAAGGGCAAATTCAGCCGCAGGGACTTCTTCAAGGGAGCCGCCGCGGGCGTTCTCGGGGGCAGTTTCCTGGCGATGGGCGTTTATTCCTACAGCCCCTGGCGCAAGAGCTACTTCCCCGAAGTGAAGCGGAAGATGGCGGACATCGGCGTCTGCAAGAGCGTCAAGGTGACCAACATCTCCGAAACCAGCTGGTTTCAGAACTCCGTGCTGATGGGCGACATCAAGGGCGCCGGGGGACTCCTGGTGAACCAGTACAGCTACAACTGGCCGCCCTTCGGCGACGGAACCGGACTGGGAAAGGGCTCGTTCGAATCGGGCGTCGCCAAGATCAGGCACCTGCTGCCGCACAACGTCGACGAGGCGTGGGCGATCACCGAGAAACTCTCTGTGAACCCGCAAAACGCCGGGGGGTTCGCCGCCCTGATCGAGGTGGAGGAGCTGAGCGGCAAGAAGCGGAAATTCCTCCTCGACAGCGGGTGGTCCTACAAGTGGATGCACGAGTGCTTCAAGCGCGAGGGGATCGACCAGATGCTGAAAAACGGGGAGATCGAGGCCCTGTTCATCTCCCACGAGCACTTCGATCACTTCTGGGGCGTGCCGGTCACCTTCAAGTATGCCCCCAACATCACCACCTACATCCCCGACGGTTTCTACCCCGAGGGCCTGCAGTATCTGAAAGACGCCGGCCACAAGGGGAAACTGATCAAGGTCAAGCCGGGGCTCAACCCCATCATCCCCGGCCTGGCGACCTATGTCTTCGCCGTTCCCATCATCTGCCGGGTCTACGGGGAGCAGGCCGTCTATGCCAACGTGAAGGACCTCGGGCTGGTCAGCACCACGGGGTGCTGCCACTTCGGCATCATCCAGTTCGCCGAGACGGCCTACCGGGAGATCGCATACGAGAAAAACCAACTGTACGGCATCTATGGGGGCCTTCACATCTCCCCCTTCGAGGACTGGGACCCGAAGTATGACGACCTTGTGATTTCCCTGGGCAAATACGGGTTTCAGAAGATCGGGTGCAACCACTGCACCGGGATCCTGTGCGCCAAGAAATTCATCGAGCGAGGGTACCCGGTCCAGAAGGGGACGGCCCGTTTCAGGACACAGGACACGGCATACCTGGGCAACGGCGACAGGATCGGCTTCGGGATCGACGTGTGAAGATCACCGCGCAGGAGGCGGCCATGGTGACGTCTGTCAGAGGAAAGTTTGCCGGAGGCAAAGGGATACTCGCGCTTCTGCTGCTGCTGGCCGGCGGCTTGCTTGGGTTCCTCGGGCCGAAGGTCAGCCCCGAGATGAAAGAGGTGATCGACCGGTTCGCCGACCGGTCCCAGCGGGAAGCGGTCCTGCAAAAATATGGAGCGCCCGGTGTCGTGCCCAAAGAGTTGACCCAGTGCGAGATGGCCAAACCGGTCGTGACGAAAACCGAGGAAAGGGAGGGCATCACGTACTACACGCTGGAATCCAGGGTCGAGAAATGCGAGCAATCACCGGCAGCCACGGGGACGGTGAGGATTTTCCAGATGGGCTGGAAGGACCGCAAGATCGTCAAGTTCTCCTGGGGCGGCCCCAAGGGCGGCAAGGTGGAGTACTGAGAAAAGGTCACAACCCCTGGGAGGATGCTTCTCAAGAAAGAGGGGAAGTCATGAAGCGAATCGTTTTCATGATGGCGATGGGTTATTGCCTGACGGGGCTGGCGTGGGCCGGCCCCGATATGGGCATCATTCCGGAGATGCAGGAGTGCATGCAGTCCCACGGATCGCCCGCGGAGTACGAGGCGGCGCTGAAAAAATACTGCGACACCGGGATCATCCGCAGGGCCATGGCGCTGCTGGTCATCAAGAAACCTTACGTGATCAAGACCGAGCAGAAGGGGGATATGATCTGCTACACAGTGGAGGGCACCACGGTGGAGACATCCTACGAGTTGCCTGCTGACACGACGCAAACGTACAACGTCTGCTGGAAGAACCGCCGGGTCGTATCGCTCGAGTTCTACGACGCCAAACCAAGGGTGTACGAGGAGGTCATCCCTGAGATGCGGGAGTGCCTGCGATCCCATGGGTCGCCCGCGGAGTACGAGGCGGTTCTGAAGAAATACTGCGACCCGGGGATCATGCGCAAGGCCATGGGGCTGCTGGTCATCAAGACGCCCTACGTCGTCAAAACCGAGAAGAAGGGGCCGGTCATAACCTACACGGTCGAGGGCCGCACCGTCGAAACCTCGAGCGAACTTCCAGCCGATACTTTGCAGAGGTACACGGTGAGCTGGAAGAACGGCAGGATCGTCGCGCTGAATTTTTTGGGCCCGAAAAAGCCTGTACGCTAGAGGGAGGCCCCGCAGGTGCCCTGCAGCGATTCGGGCATCGTCCTCCCGGGGGCTGAAGAGGGTCTGCTGTGGAGTTGCGTCATTTTTTCCGGGGTGACATCCGGTCTGATGCCGCCGGTGCCGTGCAGGAACTGATGCGCGCCATCCTGGTGCGCGCCCAGTTCGTGCCCGGCGTTCGCCACTCGCTGGGCTGGCGGGGGCTGAAGCAGTCGGTCACGGCGCAAGCGGAGGGCTGGACGGCCCGGATCGCCGGGCATGAGGGCGTTTTCGGGCTGCGCTTCTCCGGCATGGAAGATGCGCCGGGCTGGGTGGTCGGCACATTCGGCCTGAGCTATTTCCCCGGTGCCGGCGAGGCGCTCGTCGAGAGCTGTTCCCTGCGTGCAGCGGCCTGCACCCAGCGCCCCGATTACATGACCCTCGTCCGCGAGTTCCTGCAGCACGAGGAGACGGCCGCCCTTTTCAGGGTCGGAACGCTGCTCCTGGCCCTCGATGCCCGGCAGCAGGCGCTGTACCTGGGCATGGAGAGCCTCTCCGTGCTGCGCAGCATCGCCCGGGCCGGGGTCCGCCTGCCCCGGGAAGGGCGGATGGTGCAGGTGATCGAGCCCGGCGGACGGGATCAGAATTTCCCGGCCCTGCCGATCACGCGGGCCTTTTTCGACGTCCTGGCGTCATCGCTGGCGTTCCATCTCGAACGGTCCCCCGGCTGCCTGTTCGAGCGTTCGTTTCCCGGCACGGAAATCGTTTATGATCCGGCGGGGGCAATCGAGACAGTTCCCGCAGCGGACATCGAGGAGGTCCTCGTCGGCCTGGGGTACGGCGAGGGCCGCTTTGACGAGCTCTTCGATGCCCTTGCCGGTTCGCATCGTGCCCCGGGCAGGGACCTGCGATGGCAGGAGGGGGAGGCCATCCCCCCCGGTTACGGGAGCATGCGGTGGTGGAACGCCCGGCAGACAAGCGACTACAAGACACTGGACAAGAAAAGCCTCGGGATCGACGAGCGGCCGCCGCTCACGATCCTGGCGGGTTTCCTCGGCGCGGGCAAGACGAGTTTTCTGCAGCATTTCATCGAGTATCAGACCCAGCGCAGCCGATTCGTCGCGGTGATCCAGAACGAGATCGGCGAGGTCGGGCTGGACGGGAAACTTTTGGACTACACGGTCACGGAGATCGATGAGGGATGCGTCTGCTGCAGCCTGGCGGGCAATCTGAAGATGGCCGTGCATGACATCCTGTCGAGCTTCCAGCCCGATTCCATCATCCTCGAAACCACGGGCGCCTCCAACCCCCTGAATCTGCTCGATGAGATCGGAGAATTGGAGGAACTGGTGCGATACGACTGCACGGTCACTGTGGTCGATGCGCTCAATCTCGATTCCACGCTGTCCCGCTTTTCGATTGCGGCGGATCAGATCCGCGCCGCGGACGTCCTTGTGCTGAACAAGTGCGACCTCGTGAGCGGCCAATGCCTGGAGCAAGCGCGAAGACGGCTTCGGGAGATCAACCCCAGGGCCGTTGTATTCATGACGACACGGGGCGATTTGAACCCGGCCCTCATTTTCGACATCGGAGACCAGGGGCGGGGAAGAGACGCATTGCCCGTCACAGCAGGGTCACCTGTTCCCATCCGTCATTCTCACGTTGACGACGGCCTGCGCTGCGAGACCCTGGAAATCCCCGGACCGCTGGATCGTGAGAAATTCCTCTCCGCCGTTGAATCGCTTCCCGCCGAGGTCTTCCGCGTCAAGGGGATCGTAGAGTTCACCGACAGCCCCCAACCCATGCTGTTCCAGTATGTTGCCGGCCGCTACGAGCTGTCGTTGTTTCCCCAGCCTGCGGTTGCCGACCGCTTCCTGACCATCATTGCGCAAGGCGATGAACCGGACCTGGTCGGAAACGTCTGGAAGGTCTGGAAGACCGAGATGGAACGGGCTTGACGGACAGGAAAACGGAAGAAGCAACGGAAGAGGCGGGTTATCGTTCCCCGCCTCCTTTTCGATTTGTCGCTTTAGAAGCGGCTCAGGCGTCGAACCGGCCGGCGCGGCCGCCGAAGAGAGTGACGAAAAGGACGACCACACCCAACCCCAGCACGTTGATAATGTCGCCCTCGTCGAGGCACCCGATGGCCCATCTGCCCGTAAAGTTCGACAGCCAGACATAGCCCATCCACAGGGTCGAGAGTTCCGCCAGCTCGGAGAGACCCTCCTCCCATCCCGGCCTGACGAAGGCGTCGAGCAGCCTCTTGCCGGCGCCGAGACCGAGGCAGAGGACGACGGGAAGCACCGAAATCTCGAAGAAAGTTCCCATGAAACCACCCGAGCGATGCGACCCGGCCGGCGAGCCGGGAAAATCGAATGATCTTCAATACGGAAGTTTGTTAACCGATTGCCGTGGGGAACTGCCCGATTGGGTGTGAGTCCGAATTCAATCCTATTTTTAGATTAGTGACGCAACTTCTTTTGTCAATGCCGAATTGCCTCCCCATGGTGCCATCCCGGCATGTGCCGAAACGGCATCATCATCCCATCTCTTCGAAATAATTTGGTTTTGTCGCCTTGCGGTTCCGAAATGGCACATCTGCGGCGGCGGGACCCGGAGGGCCCCTCCGAGCCGAAGACCTGTAATATTATGAAATAATTGGATTATTTTTAACGCGCAGCCGGCCGGCCGCCTGGTATCGTCCATGCTCAGGCAACAGGCAGCCATGAATCCAGAGTCTCGAAGGAACCCGATGAACCCGCTTGTCAGCGCAGACCGGTGCCGCAGCCAGAAGGGCTTCACCCTTGTGGAGATCATTGCCGTGCTCGTAATCCTGGGCATCCTGAGCGCCGTGGCCGCGCCGAAGTTCGTGGGTCTGAAAGCGGAAGCCGAAAACAGGGCCGCCATGCAGGCCGTGATGGAGGCGCAGAACAGGCTCACGAACCAGTACGCCATCAAGCTGATGACTTCCCGGGAAGAGGCAGACGACCTGAACGCCATCCTCTCCTCGGTGAGCACCGATGCCGGCGACTACCGGTTGAGCTTTGCCGTGGCGGGAAGCGAGATCGAGATCACGGCGACCGGCATCCCGGAGAGGGGGGCATCCGGGACGGCGAGGGGGAAATGGAGAAGCCGGTAGGCGCGTGACGGGTCGCGGGATTCGCGAAAAAGCCGGCCGGGTTTTTTTGTTGGAGGCATTATGCAGCAGTCGATCCCAGTCAATGAGTTGAAAGTCGGGATGCAGGTGACCATCCCGGGGTCGTGGTTCCGGCACCCCTTCGTCCGGAGCCGCTTCACCCTCAACTCGCAGCGGGACATTGAGAAGATGAAACACTGGGGCGTCAAGACGGTGAGCGTCGATACCCCGAGGACCGTCACGGCGCCCATCCTCGACGGGGGCCTGCCCGGGTTCCCCGATACCGCCGTGCAGCAGGAACCGATCCAGCCGTCGCTGATGGAGACGATGCACGACCGGGGCGTCGCCCCCGACTGCAGGGCCGCCGCCGTGAAAGCCTGCTCCAAGATGGTCATGCAGCGGCTCATGGAAAGCACCCCCGACGAGGAGACCATCCAGGAGGCCAAAGAGGGGTTCTACGAGGTCATCGACTGCATCCTGGAGGTGGATCATCTGAGCCGCTACCTTCTTTCCATCCGGGATCACGACGCGTACACCTACACGCACTCCGTCAACGTGGGGGTCCTGTCGCTGCTGGTCGCCCGGAAATACTTCGGGCGATCCGACCGCCATGACCTGCGCGAACTCGGCATCGGGTTTTTCCTGCACGACCTGGGGAAGACCCGTGTCAACCCCGGGGTGATCACGAAGGAGGGTCTGCTGGACGACGAGGAATTGACGGAGATGCGCAGGCACCCCCTCTACGGGTTCGACATCCTGAAGGAAACGAACCAGCTGACCACCGAGTGCAAGCTGATTGTCCTCGAGCATCACGAGCGGGATGACGGGCGGGGCTACCCCTACGGCCTTTTCGGGGGCGAGATTCATGTCTACGCCCGGATCTGCGCGCTCGTGGACGTCTACGACGCCCTGACATCGGACCGCCCCTACCGTCGCAAGATGACCCCCTTCCAGGCGCTCAACCTCATCAAGGGCAGGCTCTACGACAGGACGCAGAAGGAACTTTTCGAAACTCTCGTCATGGTCCTCGGCGAGAACTGACCGCCGGTCCCGCACCGCTTCACCATCCTCAAGGAGAGGCGGAAAAAAGCCTGGACCGGCGGCCCGCGGGACTTATAATGGTGCCGAGCCGGGGGAACGCCATGAAAGACCGCATCCGCGTGCTGCAGCGCAACCTTGCCGCCGGGGGCCTTGACGCCGCCCTGCTCATCTACTCCCGCGACATCCTCTACTACACCGGCACGGCCCAGCCGGCCTGCCTTCTCGTCACTCCCGACGCCTACACCCTGCATGTCCGGAGCGGGTTCGAGTTCGCCGAGCGTGATGTCTTCATCCCCCGCGAATCGCTTGCCGAGGAGAGGCATCTGGAGAAGGTTCTCGCCGCATTGCTGACCCGCCTGGGGGGAAAGCCCGCACGAATCGGCACCGAACTCGACATCCTGACGGCCGAGCAGTTCGAGACCCTTCGGAAAGCGGCCCCCGGCGTCGACTTCGTCAGCGTCTCCGGCCTCACCCTGGAGCAGCGCAAGGCGAAGGAGCCCGTGGAGATCGATAAGCTGCGCCGGGCCTGCGATGCCGTGCACGCCGGCCACGAGGCGGTCATGGCGACACTTCGCGAGGGGATCACGGAGCTGGAGCTGGCCGCCGCCGTCGAGAATGCCCACCGTCTTGCGGGTCACGAGGGGGTCTTCTTCATCCGGCTGCCCGACTTTTTCATGAGCCGGGGCCCCATCGGGGCGGGCCCGAATCTCTCGAAGATCAGCGGCGTCGTCTACACCATCACTGGTGTGGGTCTGAGCCCTGCCGTGCCGGCCGGCCCGTCTCGCAGGACCATCCGGCGGGGCGAGACCGTCGTCGTCGACATCCCCACCCTCGTTGAGGGTTACCACGCCGACCAGACGAGAACCTACTGCGTCGGCAGGGCCGGGAGGGCCGTCCATGCGCTTCATGACGATCTTCTGGCGATCGCCGACCTCCTCGTCAGCGCGATCCGGCCGGGCATGACGGGGAGGGACGTCTGCCGGATGGCAAGGCAGAAGGCGGATGAGCTGGGCCGGACACAGGAGTTCATGTCCCTCGGCGGGGGGAAGGCGTCGCGAATCCTCGGCCACGGGGTCGGCCTCGAGCTCAACGAGCCCCCGATCCTCTCCGAGCACGATGTCTCGTCGATCCCGGAGGGCTGTGTCGTCGCCCTGGACATGCATATGATGTCCGAGGGGGGCAAAGTGGTCAAACTCGAGGACATGATCCTCGTCTGCAGCGGGGGCAACGAGATTTTGACGAGGACGCCCCGCCGGCTCTTCGAGGTCTGAAGCTTGCGGCCCTTCGTGGCAGGCCCATGGGTCCGGGGGACCCTGCACGCTTGCCTGCTGCAGCAGGACCCCTGCCCCGAGAAGCCCATGAAATGGGCAAAAACGCCGTCTTTTCGCTTGACAAATTGGGGGTTTTTGTATACGGGTTCGATTGGGTCTATTATTCAGGGATTGTCAGGGATTAATACGGTTCAAGGAGTGTATATGGCTTAAATTTCTACAAATTCACGGACAAGGAGGGAGGAAACGTGTATTTCGCAAAAGAAGTTCTCGAGTCGTCCAGCAGGATGCGGCAACGCTGGGAAGACGAGGTCAAGAAGCTCGTCTCCAAGTGGCCCGATCAGAAGCCGGAGAACCAGTGGTCGACGGTTTCGGATCTTCCCATCAAACGTCTTTACACCCCCGAAGACATCAAGGACATGGATTTCGAGCGGGACATCGGCTACCCCGGGCAGTACCCCTATCTCCGGGGCAACCAGGTCACCGGCTACCGCGGCAAGTACTGGACCTTCCGCATGTTTTCAGGGATGGGGGATGCCGCCACAACGAACGCCCGGTGGCATCTGCTCCTGAAGGAAGGCCAGACGGGCCTCAGTACGGCCTTCGACTTCCCCACCCTCATGGGCTACGACACCGACTCCCCGAAGGCCCGGGGTGAGTGCGGCAAGTGCGGCGTCGCCATCGACACCCTCGAGGACTTCCTCGTTCTCACCAAGGGCATCCCCCTGGACAAGATCACGACCTCCATGACCATCAACCCGCCGGCCACGGCCCTGTGGGCCATGTACTGCGCCGCGGCCGAGCTGCAGGGGGTCCCGCTGACCAAGATCGGCGGCACGATCCAGAACGACATGCTCAAGGAGTTCATCGCCCAGAAGACCCTGATGTGCCCGCCTGAGCCCTCGGTGAAGCTCATCAGCGACACCGTCGAGTTCGGGACGCTGAAGGTCCCCAAGTGGAACACGATCTCGATTTCGGGCTACCACATCCGCGAGGCGGGCTCCACGGCGGTCCAGGAGCTGGCCTTCACGCTGCGCGACGGCATGGAGTACGTCGAGGACGTGATCCGCCGCAAGAAGCTCGACGTCGACGCCTTCGCCCCGAGGCTCTCCTTCTTCTTCAACTCCCACATCGACTTCTTCGAGGAGATCTGCAAGATGAGGGCTGCCCGCCGGATCTGGGCCAAGGCCATGAAGGAGAGATACAAGGCCAAGGACGAGCGCTCCTGGTGGATGCGGTTCCACACGCAAACGGCAGGCTGCTCGCTCACTGCCCAGCAGCCCTACAACAACGTCGTCCGCACCGCGACGGAGGCCCTGGCGGCCGTTCTCGGCGGGACGCAGTCGCTGCACACCAACTCGCTCGACGAGGTGTGGTGCCTGCCCTCCGACTTTGCCGTCCAGATCGCCCTGCGCACCCAGCAGATCATCGCCGAGGAGACGGGCGTGGCCAACACGATCGACCCGCTGGCCGGCTCCTACTTCGTCGAGGCACTGACCAACGAGATGGAAAGGCAGGCCTGGGAGTACATCCACAAGATCGACGACATGGGCGGCATGATCGCGGCCATCGAGAAGGGGTTCCCCCAGCTCGAGATCTCCGATGCGGCCTACAAGTTCCAGCGGCAGGTCGACGCCGGCGAGAAGATCATGATCGGCGTCAACAAGTACGTCTCTGCGGAAAAAGAGTCCATCCCCTTCCTCGAGATCGACGACAGGGTCGAGACCGAGCAGATCGAGCGGCTCAACGCCGTGCGGCGCAAGCGCGACAGCAAGGCCGTCAAGAAGTGCCTCGACGACCTGAGGCAGGCCTGCAAGAAGGGCGAGAACGTCATGCCCTACTGCATCGAGGCCGTCAAGGCCCTGTGCTCCGTGCAGGAGATCTGCGACGTCTACCGCGAGGTCTACGGCGAATACCGCGATCCGGGACTCTACTAGGAAGGAGGGGACACGACGATGGCAGAGAGAAAACTGCGTGTGATGGTTGCGAAGCCGGGACTCGACGGGCACGACCGCGGCGCCAGGGTGCTGGCCCGCTGCTTCCGCGATGCCGGCTACGAGGTGATTTACACGGGCTGTCACCAGACGCCCGAGCAGATCGTATCCGCGGTGATCCAGGAAGACGTGGACCTCCTGGGGCTGAGCTGCCTCTCCGGGGCCCACCGCTACCTCTATCCCGCGGTCACGAAGCTCCTGAAGGAGAAGGGCGTCGACGACGTCACCGTCATCGGCGGCGGGATCATCCCCGACCAGGACTTCCAGATTCTGTACGACGCCGGCCTGAAAGCGATCTTCACGCCCGGCGCCACGCTGGAGTCGATCATCGACTGGATCAACAAAAACGTGAAGCCGAGAAACTAGGCAAGGACATCCGGAATGGAAACCACAAAGAAGATCAAGGACGGCGACATCCGCGCCGCCTCTCGCCTCATCCGTAACCTGGAAGATCGCATCCCCGAGGCGAAGACCACCATAAAGCACCTCTTCCCCCTCACGGGGAAGGCGCACGTCATCGGCATCACCGGCTCGCCCGGTGCCGGGAAGAGCACGCTGACCGACGGCCTCATCGACTGCTTCCGCAGGAAGGGCAAGACCGTCGGCGTGCTGGCCGTGGACCCCACCAGCCCCTTCACGGGGGGCGCCATCCTCGGCGACCGCATCCGCATGCAGCGCCACGCCGAGGACCCGGGCGTCTTCGTCCGGAGCCTTGCCACGCGCGGGGCCCTGGGCGGCCTGGCCAAGGCCGTCGGCGATGCCATCCACGTGATGGACGTCCTGGGCAAGGACATCATCATCGTCGAGACCGTCGGCACGGGTCAGCAGGAGGTGGACATCATCAACCACTCCCACACGGTTCTCGTGGTTCTCGTGCCGGGCATGGGCGACGAGATCCAGGCCATCAAGGCCGGTATCCTGGAGATCGCCGACATCTTCGTCGTCAACAAGGCAGACCGCGAGGGCTCCTCCAAGCTCTCGAGGGAGCTGATGGCCATGCTCGACATGGCCCCGCCGTCCACGTTCCAGGGGGGATGGCGGCCGCCCATCATGAAGGTGGAGAACGCCTTCGAGCCGGTGGGGTTCAACAAGGCGCTCGAGGACATCGCCAACAAGATCGAGGAGCACCACCAGCACCTCGTCCAGAAGGACATTATCGGCAACCGGCTGCGGCGCAAGGCCACGGTCGAACTCAACGAGGCCATCCGGGCGAGCATCCTCGAGCCGGTCCTTCAGAAGCTCATCGGCAGCGGCGAGATGGAGGGGATGATCGACAAGGTCATGAAGAAGGAGGTCGACCCCTATACCATCGCCGAGGACATCGCCAAGCGGTACCTGGAGGGGTGCCTGTGAGCGAAACCGTCAACTGATGGGATAAAAGCCCGGGACGGTCGGACTCCGGCCTCCCGGGCTTTTTCATCTGAATGCCCTCTCCCCCGGCGGAAGAGGGCTATGGTGAGGGGGATCATTCCCCTTCCTCAAGACATCCCCCTTTGCAAAAGGGTTCACCAGACCCGATATTCCAGCTCCTCGAATCGGAGGCACCATGACCAAGGATCCTATCGAAGAAACCCTCGCCAAGTACAGCCGCGGCCTCATCATGGTCTTCACGGGCGACGGCAAGGGCAAGACCACGGCGGCCCTCGGGCAGGCCCTGCGCGCGCTGGGCCACGGCAAGAAGGTCCTCGTCATCCAGTTCATGAAGGGCCGCAAGTACGGCGAGGTCCTCTGCGCCGAGCAGTGCCTCCCCAACCTCACGGTGCGCCTCTGCGGCCTCGACAGCTTCGTCATGCGCGGAAACCCCGCGCCGGTGGACGTGGAGCTGGCGCGGCAGGGTCTTGACCTTGCGCGCAACGCCATCCTCTCCGACGAGTACGACATGGTGATCCTCGATGAGATCAACGTGGCCATGGACTTCGGGCTTATCCCCGTGGACAGCGTCGTCTCCATGCTCAAGCACAAGCCCGCCGGCGTCGACGTCATCCTCACGGGCCGCTACGCCCCGAAGCAGATCATCGAAATCGCCGACACGGTGAGCGAGGTCAAGGAGATCAAGCACCATTACAGCCAGGGGATCAAGGAACGCGCCGGCATAGAATTCTGACCTTATTGATTTCCTCTGCTCCGTCGGGAGAGGAAATCCAAAATTTCCCTCTCCCCCGGGAGGCTGTGTCGCAATAGGGAGTAGGGGCTGAGTTCTTTGACAAAAAAATATCCGTAACGCACCTCGAAGGATCGCCAACCCCGGCCCGGTGTGCTAGAGTGCTCCGCGAAAGGAGATGCGCTCATG
>JABLXY010000005.1 GCA_013177795.1 Syntrophaceae bacterium
GTGTCGGCCGCTACGCGTGCAGGAATCTCCTCGGTGATCAGTTTGCGCACCCGATCGGCGTCGGTCCAGGGAATGTTGCCGAACTGATCGTTAAAAGCCTTGATGATGTTCGAGAGACGGTCGAGCTCCGGTTCGGGCTTGTGTCCACCACCCACAGTGGGCACCGGTTCGATCTCGGCATCCGCATCGGGAAGCGCGATCCTCATGCTCGCCTGCTTTTCGACCCGGTAGCTGTCCATGTCGACCGCCTCGAGGATACCCTTCGAAAGGTCCTCCTCTTTGGGCGCCGGCAACTTGGGTACCAGAAACTCGAGGAAGATCGACAGCTTCTCCCACTCGGCGTTGGTGTAGGGGAGGATCGAAGACAGAAAGTTATAGGTTCGCAGGAACGCCTTGGCTTTGCCCTTGAAGTCGACCTGACCGTCCTCGTCGAGATGCTCCATGTAGGTGGCGACGCAGGCGTCGAGGATCGGGTCGAGCTGGTCGCGGTCGGCCCCGCTCAGGTAGAGCCGCACCAGTTCATCAACTTGCTCAGGCGCGTACACCTGGTAGCCGTCAAGGGCGGCCTTAAGGTCGTGCAGCTTGTTCGGGTCGGTCTCGTCGGCGAGGATGGTCGTCCGGTAGTAGGGCTCGAAGGCCTTTCGGATCGTCTCCGGGTCGTTGACGAAATCGAGGACGAAGGTGTCGTGCTTCTGGGGGTGGGCGCGATTGAGGCGCGAAAGTGTCTGCACCGCCTTGACCCCGGAGAGCACCTTGTCCACGTACATCGTGTGCAGGAGCGGCTCGTCATAGCCGGTCTGGAACTTGTCGGCGCAGATCAAAAACCGGTACGGGTCCTCCCGGATCTTGTCGGCGATCTGGTTCGAGGGAAAGCCGTTAAGGCTGGCCTCGGTGACCTGTTGACCGCCATACTCGTGCTCACCCGAGAAGGCCACAATCGCCCGATAGGGGCTTTTGCGCTCGGCAAGGTACGCCTTAAAGGCATGGAAGTACTGAATAGCTCGCTCGATGCTGCCGGTCACCACCATGGCCCGCGCCTGGCCGCCGATCTTGCCCTTGGCGATCACCTGTTCATGAAAGTGGTCCACCATGATCTCGGCCTTGAGCCGGATGGCGTACTCGTGATTCTCGACAAAGCGGCGCAGCTTCTTCTGCGCCTTTTTGACGTCGAACTCGGGGTCGTCCTCGATGGTCTTGATGAGCTTATAGTAGCTCTTGACCGGTGTATAGTGGGCCAGCACATCCAGGATGAACCCTTCCTGAATGGCCTGTTTCATGGTGTAGCTATGAAACGGCCTGTGTTTAACCGTGCCGTCGGGCTGCGGGTCGGGTTCACCAAACATCTCCAACGTTTTGTTCTTAGGGGTCGCGGTGAAGGCGAAGTAGCTGGCGTTCGGCAGCAGCTTCCGGGCCTCCATTAGACGGTTGATCTGGTCTTCGAAGGTCTCGTCTTCGTCCTCTGCACCGGCCTCCGACAAGGCCATACTCATCTTGGCCGAGGTACGGCCGCCCTGACTCGAGTGCGCCTCGTCAATGATGATCGCAAAACGGCGCCCGCGGTGCTCGTTGCCGATTTCGTCGAGGATGAATGGGAACTTTTGCAGCGTCGTGACGATGATCTTCTTGCCGCTCTCGATGAAGCGCCGCAGGTCGCCAGAATGCTCGGCGTGCCCCACCGTGGCGCTCACCTGGGCAAACTGCTTGACTGTGTCCCGGATCTGCTGGTCCAGGATGCGACGGTCGGTCACCACGATAATGGAATCGAAAACGGGTCTTCCGTCCTTCGCGAGACCGATCAGCTGGTGCGCCAGCCAGGCGATGGAGTTGGACTTGCCGCTGCCGGCGGAATGTTGGATAAGGTAGCGCCGGCCCACGCCGTGCGCCGCCGCGTCCGCCAAAAGTTTTCGCACCACGTCGAGCTGGTGATAGCGGGGGAAGATCTGCCGTCGCCGTTTCTTGCCGGTCTTGAGGTCTTTCTCATCAACGAGTTGAGCGTAGTTTTCGAGGATGTCGGTCAGGCTTTCACGGGTGAGTATCTCCCGCCACAGGTAATCGGTCTTGAGCCCCTGCGGATTGGGAGGATTGCCCGCGCCGTCGTTCCATCCCTTGTTGAAGGGCAGAAACCACGACGCCTTGCCCGCAAGGTGCGTGCAGAACCACACCTCGTTGTCGTCAACCGCGAAGTGCGCCACGCAGCGGCCCAGCTCGAAGAGCTTTTCGCGCGGGTTGCGGTCGCGCCTGTACTGCTCGATGGCGTCATGCACCGTCTGTTTGGCAAGGCGGTTTTTGAGCTCGAAGGTGAAGACCGGCAGGCCGTTAATGAAGAGCACCAGGTCCAGCGCCCGCTGCGTCTCGTCGCGGCTGTAGCGGAGCTGGCGCGTGACGGTGAAGCGGTTCTGCTCATA